>JAAHHL010001046.1 GCA_010672185.1 Caldora sp. SIO3E6
TCATTTTACATGGAGCGATATTTCTGGTTCGTCGATTAATATAACCTTCTGCTGACTCATATGTGCCGCATAGATCAGAGTGGCAATTTGACGCTCACCAGAGGACAAAGCTTGGAGTCCATTTAAAGAATCACCATTCTCAAAAACCAATTTAATCAATGGTTTATCCGGTTCTGTGTTTTCTATATTGATTTCTATGTGTTTATCCCGCAAAAACTTGTTAACGGATTGAATGTATTGTTCAACTTGGGAAAATGATTCTTCTTGAGCATCAGCTATCTCTTGCAGTAGATTGCGGTAGATAAGCAAAGTGTGGATAGCAGTTTTTTTAGAATCACCATCCTCAATCTGAATCGAACTCAGTATATTGCCGAGCTTTTCATCAATTTCTGTGGTTATTATAGCATCTTTGTAAAATGGATACTTCTGAATCTTCTTTGATAATGTTTTGATCTCACTAAGCAGATTCTCTTCATCCTCTAATACTGAGTTTGATTCTGGTAAGAAAGCTGTGAAGAGATTTACAAAGCTTTGAGCAAGTACTTGGCGATCAACCTGGGCTGTGGTTAGTGCTGCTTCACGAACTTCTGCAATTAAATTGCTTTCTATTTCTCCTAATGGTAAGTAATCTACTGTTGGAACAAAATTGCCAAACAATTTACGTGCAATCCAAGTTGGTCTACTTGGTTTATTTTTTGTAGGTAAATTCAACCATTCTACATCCATGATTCCATTTGGTGATAGCATCGAAATTTCTATCATTGTTCTAAAAGCGGGAAAATATACTGTTGGCAAGAGTGGTTTTGAGTGGTTAACACGATCACCAATAAAACTACTGTTATTGGCATTTATGTATTCAAATATTATTCCTCTTTTGTCACTTTTTGATATAGTGATTTTATTATCTCCCAATTCCCATTTTACTGATAAAGTAGTTCCATCATTGATTTGAATTACTATCGACTTAAAATCGAGAGATGCTAATCTTCTATAAGCACCATTCAGAGCATTAGCCAAGATATGTAAAAGAGTTGTTTTATAAGTGCCATTTTCTCCATAAATTATATTGATGCCAGGTTGAAATTCTTGCTTTAAATCGTAACGATTAAAAAGTCCTATAACTTCAATGCTCTTGATAAACTCTGGCATATTTACTCCTGTTACTCTTGCATCTTGACAAAAATTGACTCACTCATCCTGGGAGATAGGCAATTGTTCCTTGGAAGTTAACTGTAATATTAGGTGCAAGAAATACTGCTAACTTACCAAATCGCTTACAGCCACTTCAAACCCTGATAAAACATTTTGAGTAGCAACTACTTGATCACCATTAAACAGTAGCCAACGCTCTCCATTGTTAACCATGACTAGTTTAGCCTCAGGAAATACCAACCATACTTCCTGACAACCTGATTCCAAATACTCCTGAGCCTTAGCAAATAGTTCTTCTGCTTTGTCATCTGGGGAGGCAATCTCTGCAATTAAGGGAAAGCTCTGAGGTAAGACCTTAAATTCGCCGTATTGGTTGAGTATTTCTGGAGTAACATAAGCCACATCAGGGCGACGCATTTGTCTATTAGTTCTACAAGGAGCTTCGGTACCCACTTCTCCATCTTTACTACTAGCATTTTTGTAGTTTCTCCAGCTAGTAGAAAGCTTAGATTGAGTCACACTATGTTTGAAAGTCATCCCTGTTTTCTCTATTAACTGACCATCAACCCATTCTATGCCTTCAATGGGATTTAGTAAAAATTCTTCTAGGGATATTGAGGGAGACTTTTCTACCTCTGGTTCTTGCTGTTGAATTGTTGGCGATGCTTCTGGTTTTTGAGTGATAACTGGATTAACCATCATATTTACCTCTCCATTAATACTCCCCATCTTCTATTATATTTAAGCAGATGGTTTTGAGTATTTCCAGAATTTGAGCGATCGCTCTCGCTTAGGTTCAATAAAACAGAATATATTCCTTCTATTCCCCTGACTCATAACTCCTTCGTGGAAAGTTACCTCACACCTACCACCTATCTCAACCAAGAATCACCGCTTATTCAGCAAGCCCTATTTCGGGTCTGCTGCATAAATTTTTAAGCTATACCAGACAACGCTTTCAGCCGTTGAAGCACCAATCCTTGTGCAAGGAAATGTATCAAATGCTCTCAAAAAGCTGGCATTGTTATGGAAAATCCCTGGGTAATCTTCAAGCTGACAGCTGACAGCTGACAGCTGAAAGCTAAAAACTGATAGCTAATGACTTATTCTCCCAAACCCTATTTAGAGTTTCCTAACTGTTGCCTAACCCAGTTGCGGAAATTACGAGTAGAAGTCAGTTCACCAACCTTGCGACTCTCTTGGATAAATTTGGGAATTTCTTTAACGGTTACAGGAGCAAAGGTAAGACTAGAGTTGGACTCTTGATACTCCCCTAATTCAAGTTTGTAGACTCGCAACACATACCCGTTATAGCGCCAAAATTCAGGAATTCCCATCGCTGCATACAGGGAAAGCTTATCTATTATTGACCTAGAGTATTCTACTTCTAATACTAAGTCAGGGGGTGGGTCAAATTTTAGATCAATGTGTTCTTTATCTCTAACCAAAGCTTCATTCTGGATATAGTAACTGCTGTCGGGTTCGCCTCCACGCCACAAGTCGTCTCGTGCGAGAGTTAATGAACCAGTTCGTTTAATCTCCAAGCCTAATTCTTCACAAAGTACACCAACAAACACTTCAATCAATCGATTGGAGTTCTCATGGGGCATTAGTGGAGTCATAATTTCGACTGTTCCAGAATCATAGGCTAATCGGGTTAATCGCTCTGAACCCATTTCAGCTAACATAGCTTTAAAGGTTTGCCAACTGATGTTCACAAGTAAGGTTCGTTGTTCGGCTGGCGTTCTTGTTAACATAGGATAAAACCCTTTTTCACCAAGATACCCTAGAATGACCAGCAACAAATAACAAATGACCAATAACCAACATCAACCCCACAGAGCCTTGGTACAAGAACTGGATTTAATGATCCGGGCTCGTTACCCACTGTTATATATTGTGACAGTGGAAGAAGTACCTTTAGAAGAAGTATTGTGCCAGGTAGCGGAATATTCTCAGCCTCCCCGTAAGCTGTTATTGTGGGATGTGGTGCG
>JAAHHL010001047.1 GCA_010672185.1 Caldora sp. SIO3E6
TTAGAGTATCCACAGTCCAAAAGTCGGATATAAAAAAGCGATATCGCTACCAATTTGTGCGATCGCTTCGACATAGGCTTCCGGGGAAAATTCACTAAGATCCGGCACTCCACCGTTGTTCTCTAATTCTGCTTCGGCGTGCTGCCAATATTGTTGAGACATTCCGGCTACAATTGGTTCCCCGGCAACAGTTAAATAGCGCCAAGGATCAGTTAATCCGGTTGGTTGTCCTGCTGGTGCAGTACCGATAGTTGGTGCTTGATCTCGATAAGCTGGTTCGAGATATTCCTGCCACATGGCGAGGGGTTCGTTGACATGGCAGTCGCTATCAATAATTTTATATTTGCCAATCATTCTGTTGGGTGGATATATTTAGATAATTCTCGATGTAAATGTTTAATCATTTTTTCTTTTTCTCCTAAGATAAACCCCTCGAATGCCCGCGAGTTTAATCCCTGTTGGACACTAGCAAATAATTGCAAATCCTGAGAAAGTTGGAGTTTAATCACTGGTGCTGGCATTAGTCCTTCAAAGAGATCGGTTAAGTTAGGATCGTCTTTATATTTAAAGGTTTTAAAAATAATTTCAGGAATCTCTTCTGTTGTTGGATCAAAGTGACACATCCTGGTTACATCAATATACATGCGGCCAGGATCTGTAGGATGGGGTCGATGGCGATAAACTAAGGTACTCTCCGCCATAAAACCAATGGTTATATTGGGAAAAATCGAAAATTCATGAGTTTCAGTGAGTTGGCTATCGGTCAAATTTTGATAAGGTTCAATTACCTCATCTTGCCGTGCCCGTTTGGCTTCCTGTATGAATTTGCGAACATTTTGGGGAGAGCCAGTATAAGATTGCGGATCAATATCGTTGAGGGCTAAAAATTCTTTCATCCTCATTCCCATGTTAGGGTTTTTCGATGTGGGAGATCCATTATTGATAATCAGATGAGCGTGCCGCCCTAGTGCTTCCATCGATATGTATTCAGTATCCATCCAATCCCGCAATTGTGGATGTAATGGGTTTAGGTGATAAGTCTCGATAAAATTCTCGACGGATACTTTCCAATTACACTCGACTTCGATGGTGCTGTAATCAATTGTAATTTGGCGATCTGTTTCATAGGGATTGGCGAAGTTAATAATTGGTCTGAGATAATCGGTTAACGGTTCAATATTTTGGTCTATTGAATACCAAATCCAGCCGCCCCAAGTGTCTACTTTGACTTCTTTTAATCGAAAATCTTTTTCTATATCTGTACCAGCTAGCTGGGGAAAACAATCGAGTCTGGGAATATTTTGTACGTTACCACTGCAATCCCACTGCCATTCATGGTAAAGACAAAGTAAAGATGGTTTCCTACCTCGACATTCATCATTTGATATTATTCTCGCACCTCGATGGGGGCAGACATTATAAAATCCTCGAATCAGGTCATCTCGTCCGCGCATAAAAATAAAAGATTCACCTGCAAACTCTTCAACTACATAATCATGAGCTTTTTTGAGTAATTCAAGGCGCGGACCGATCAGCCAGACTTTAGACCACAATCTTTCTCTCTCTATTTCTACTGATTCACGAGTCAGATAATCATATTTTGAAAGAGGCTGGAATTTACAATCTGTGAGAGTGGATAATTGACTCGTGTTTGCTATTAATGATGTTATTTTGTTCATGCAAATAATTATTTTCTATAAATTAAATTATCAAAGGGGCAATGCTTTGGTGATTGCCCCATTTTTTAAAAATGATACTCTAGATCAATCAAATTCTTTCTTAATCCTTAGCATACCATCACAGCAAAAGGACGCAATTTACGAGATTTTTTTGTGGTTTGATGCTGTTCATTTGATGTAGCCTTATCTACAGATTGATCTAACTGTTGAGCTACATCTTTGATTTGAGTTTTTTGAGATTCCATTGGTAATGTACCCCTCTTAATTAGTATTGTAGCTATCAACTTTCTAGATGAGTGCTGATAGCCGATAATCTTACATTTGTAACTTGGAGATGCTTCCCTCAAAGTGGCGATACTCAACTTTAATCTTGACTTGATCCTTAAGGTCCCATCACCGCAAAAGAACGCAACTTACGAGATTTCTTTACTGGTTTATGTTGTTCATTGGATGCGGAATTATCCACAGATTTCTCTAATTGTTTATCTGCATCTTTGATTTGAGCTTTTTGAGATTCCATTAGCAACACACTCCTGGGATTGTTTGAAGTTTATCAATGGTTACCGAGTATCTGATATCATACAGATTGTGCGCTCAACCTATTGTTCAAAGTAGATATACTCAGTTCCAATCTTTGCTTGATGTTCTTAAGACATCATCACAGGAAAGGGACGCAACTTGTGAGGTTTCTTTACTGGTTGATGTTGTTCATTTGATGTAGAATTATCCACAGATTGATCTAACTGTTGAGCTACATCTTTGATTTGAGCTTGTTGAGATTCCATTGCTCATACACTCCTCTAGTTTGCTGAGGCTTATCAATGTGCACTAATGGCTCAATATGATACCGATTGTGTGCTTACGTTGACAATTTGTATTTACTCTGATATCAGTTGATTTTAGACATTTACTACTGTTAGAGTAAATGTTTGGCAATATTTCTTAATATTTGCAAGTTAATTTAATATTTCGTTGAACATCAGAACTCAAAATCCCACTAACCTATTGTTAGCGAAGCAGATGCAGCGCTAGCGAGTAATCGTAAAGAATCCCTATACCTTTAGATGGGGGAGTATGTCAATAAGAGCCACAAATAACCAATGAACAATGACTATCCAGATATAGAAATTGCTCCGTTAATTGATCACGCACTGCTAAATTCTACAGCAACACCAGAGCAAGTGGAAAAGTGCTGTCAAGAGGCAGAGCGCTTTCAATTTGCGGCAGTGTGTGTTTACCCAACTTATGTCAAACAAGCGGCTGAACTGCTCCACGGTAAGACTCCGAAAGTTTGTACAGTTATTGGTTTTCCTTCTGGTGCAACTACATCTCTCACCAAACTCTATGAAGCGCAGGAGGCGGTGGAACATGGAGCAACTGAGTTGTCCCGCAGCCCGGTCAGGGCGACCGTGATCTCCGCCGAGACGAAGTCCGTCTTGGGGTCGCGGCAGGACTTCTGGTTGCAG
>JAAHHL010001048.1 GCA_010672185.1 Caldora sp. SIO3E6
GGGTTCATTATTATACCGTGCCCCCAAAATCCCAATACTATCTGTTTTGTTGATAACTGTTATGGAGAATTTGTCGAAGATCGAGAACCTCCAGCCGTCGGTGCTGACCTGATTGCTGGTTCCTTGATTAAAAATCCTGGGGGTACAATTGTTACTGCTGGAGGTTATGTGGCAGGAAAAGCTGACTTAGTAGAAGCTGCTGCCTGTCGTTTAACTGCTCCTGGAATTGGTTCTACCGGTGGCGCTACTTTTGAGCAAAATAGATTACTATTCCAAGGATTATTCTTAGCTCCCCAAATGGTAGGAGAAGCGCTCAAAGGTAATCACTTAACCGCCTATGTTTTCCAGGAATTAGGTTACCCAGTAAATCCCCTACCCATGACACCTCGTAGAGATGTAATTCAAGGGATTCAGTTGGGTTCGGCAGAAAAATTAATTGCCTTCTGTCAAGCAATTCAACAGCATTCCCCAGTTGGTTCCTACCTTGATCCAGTGCCAGCAGCAATGCCTGGTTATGAGAGTCAATTAGTTATGGCAGGGGGTACATTTATCGATGGCAGTACTTCGGAATTTTCCGCAGATGGTCCTCTGCGAGAACCATACATTGCCTTTTGTCAAGGAGGAACTCATTGGACTCATGTTGCGATCGCATTGGAAGCAGCGATTGAGGCAGTAGGTGTTAGGTGTTAGGTGTTAGGTGTTAGGTGTTTTAAGATTTATCGTGTTTTTCCTGAGAATATTTTGTTTGTTGTAATTTTCATCATTTTTTGCTACCATCTTAATAATGGGATAAGTGTGCGCCTGTAATGTATGGATGGTTATTGCTGACTTTAAGAAACACTCAGTTGCAAGGGGTTGGGCGTAGCATTTGGATTGGTATATTTAGGGCTTGCTGAATAAGTCCTTAGCTGTCAACTGTCAGCTGTCAGCTTTCCGGATTTTGATGCCTCACAAGGAACTTAAGTTCCTTGCTAATAGCTAAAGTCCACTTTAAGTGGACTGAATATGTTTGAGCCGATTGATATGACCCACATTCAGCAGGTTCGTCCTCAATTTGAATAATTTTCTCTTTACTTACAAACCAAAGCTATATCCTGCAAAGGTTTCATTGATTTGAGGAAGAAAAGGAATAAGACTAGCTCTATTCTCAATTGGTTGTGATTTTTGAGAATAACTGAACTTGAGATCGCTCAAATTCCCATAGCGTCGTCAAAAATATTCTATATCCAAGCTAACCTGCTGAATGTGGGATATGAGTCATCTAAAGATGACTTGAGCTATTAGCCGGTCGTTTAAACGACCGGTGGGGCAAGGATTTCACGTTAAGTTGACACCAATGCCAAATGCTACGCCCCTACACATGCTTAAATTTGTTCCATCTAGTACCTAAAACCTAAATTGAATGGGAGATACCTGACTTCTTGAAGAAGTCGGGTATCTGAAGCGCTAGCATCTCGTGTTTGAATACTCACTTCACGCGATCGCTGACTGTGGAGATTTAAATGAAACCAGATTTTGATACCATGAGCATCGCTCAACTGCGAGCTTACCTCCTTTCACATCAATCTCATGCCTAAAAAGACATGGGGAGTGTCAAAAAGAAAGCGTCATTGGTCAAAAAGTACACAAAGGACAAATAACCAATGACTAATGACGCTTGCATCCCAAGTAATGCAAGTCGTGGGATGAGCTTAAACTTTTAATTTTGATTGAGTAACCTCAGATTGATACCCATTCACGATTTCCAGAGCTTGTTGCAGAGCTTCAAGACGATTCGTTACCCGATTTCTCGGCGGTAAGTTCTCAAAGATTTCTAAACATCGCAGCCTCTTTTGTACGTCACCGGAGGCACCGACAACAAACACTTCACGACGTTGTTCAATCGCATCCTTAATCATTGTTTCGATTGCTAAAGAAGCAGTAACGCCGAGAATAGGTACATCACTGAAATCTAGAATCAAGACGTCGAATTTTTCCACGATGGTCATCCGTCGGGAAATCGATTTTGCCGCTCCGAAACTCATTGGTCCGCCAAGACGGAACAGTAGAATACGACCATGAGCTTGGAGCAAAAGCTGTTTCTCCTCATGGCTTAATCGCATCTCCTCATTGGGAATGGTGGTTGCTTGAATCTCACCAGCCTGCCAATCAGTTAGTTTTTGAATTGTCAATAGATTAGCGACAAACACCCCAACAGCCACAGCGGTGATCAGGTCTACAAATACCGTCAGGAAGAGCACGCCATACATAATAGCTGCTGCCTTCATCGATATCCGGTGAGCACGTTTGAGAAAGCTCCAGTCAATAATATCAATGCCGACTTTGATCAAGATGCCCGCCAGGATCGCCTGAGGAATACTCTCCGTCAACTTGCCTGCACCTAAGACAATAACCAGCAGAAGGAAACCATGAATAACTCCGGAGAGGGGTGTTTTACCCCCGGCACGAACATTAACTACGGTGCGCATCGTTGCTCCTGCACCCGGTAGTCCACCAAATAATCCTGAAATTAAATTACCGATACCCTGACCAATCAATTCACGGTCAGAGTCATGCTGAGTTCTGGTGATGTTGTCCGCAACCAGTGAAGTAAGTAGGGAGTCAATGGAGCCTAGTGTGGCTAACATCAGCCCATAGACCAGCATATCTTTGATTTGGTCTAACTGAAATACAGGCAATTGTAATTTTGGTAAACCAGTTGGAATATCTCCAATCAGGATAAGGTCAGCATTTGGCAGTAAGTAAGTTGCAATTAAAGTACCAAATACTAATGCCAGCAGTGGCGATGGCAGTACCCGATTGAGCTTAGCCGGTGCTCCAAAAACAATTGCCAAGGTCAGTATTCCTATACCAAGTGCTGCAGGATTAGGATTTGCGAGGAATTGTGGCAAGTCACGGAGAGCGCCGACTACACTGCTAGAGCTTTTATATCCTAGCAAGGGAGGAATCTGTATCAAGATAATAATCACACCGATACCGGACATAAAGCCAGATATCACTGTATAAGGCATCAGGGTGATGTATTTACCTAACCGCAGCAATCCAAATAGGATTTGAAATAACCCACCCAGCATAACTACAGTAAATGCCATTGCCAAACCAACATCGGGATTTTTAGCAATCAGAGCGGAAAAAACTGTA
>JAAHHL010001049.1 GCA_010672185.1 Caldora sp. SIO3E6
TGACCAATACAGAGGCCAATACCTACCGTGACTCCAAGGGTACAGGAGAGGGTATCTCCTCCTCCTCCAATAATACAATTCCCCCAAAGTACAGACACGCCACAACCTATCCCAACAGCAGAACCTAGCGAGTTAATTGATCCTAATGTGCGGTGGAACGAGTTGGCAGGTTTGGGACAAACTCGTAGCAACGGGCAAGAGTCTTTCGAGGAAACACAACCAGAAGATGCCGAGGGGGAATCGGAGCAATCCCCGCAAGCGATCGCTCCAGTTGAAAATACCACAACACCGGAAAACCAGACAGCCATCCCTACAATTGTGGTAGAACCTCGTGAATAAGCACACTTAAGGCTAACTAGTCTACCCAACCCCACCAGCTCCAAAACCCCAATCAGTACATTTCTTGGTGACCTTGGTTAGATTAGTACTGTCATAAGCGTTAAAACAATTTACCAAATATGTGACCTTGAATGGCAAAATATTTTTTATGTTGAGGTAGAAACACCAATGAGACAAATTCCAAGGAGTTCAGCTAATTTTGTCAAGAGAAATTATAGGCTGGAGATGAACTCATCCGATTGGGTGGAACGACTTAAGCAAATTTCTCGACTACATAAGTCAGAGTCTAAAATTCAAGCCAACACTTTTTCTAAATACAGCCAACCCTTCTCTGAAAAAGGTACAACTAAGCAGGCAAATGTTCAGCCGCCATTTAAAAAAAATAAACGTAAATTTACTCCAAAACAATTTATTAGTTATAGACCCTTTACTAGGGTTATTATGATTGTTGGTGGAACCTTTACTTTGTCTCTAATTGCTAGTTTATTTTTGGCACAAATTGTCCGTGGTGGTGCTAAGTTTTCAGCTAATAATAATGAACTTTCTACACAGCATCAATTGCCTCAACATCATGCTGTTTTGGTCAAGCAAAATGAAAACGATTTACTGAAAAAACTATCTAGGCTTGCACTACAAAAGCCTGACCAAATTAATCAAATTGAATCTGAGATTAATCCGGTGAATTTTTCACCTGTATTGGTGCAACCTAGTCCAGTAGAACGTAGACCAATACCTCAGATTCCACCTTTGCCAACTCTAGCGCAAACATCCACACCTCCCCAGTCTGACACCATACCAAAACACACTCAACAAAAAAGACTACAAATAAATAAACCAAAAGAGTCAATAAGTCCCCAAAAGTCCATAAGTCCCCAAAAGTCCATAAGTCCCCAAAAGTCCATAAGTCCCCAAAAGTCCATAAGTCCCCAAGAGTCCATAAGTCCCAAAAAGTCCATAAGTCCCAAAAAGTCCATAAGTCCCCAAGAGTCCATAAGTCCCCAAGAGTCCATAAGTCCCCAAGAGTCCATAAGTCCCCAAGAGTCCATAAGTCCCCAAGAGTTAATAAATCCAGCTCCCTCTGCTGATAGCTGGAATGAATTAGTCAGTTTAGGACAAGCTCGCAGCAATACAATAGTCCCCAAAATTATCGCAGGGTCTAACCTAAAGCAGCATTCTGGGGAAATTAATATTATCAATCGTATTCCTAGAAGACCAAGAACCAGCCAATATAATACAAAAGAAGTAGTACTTGGTACCTCTGCCGCTGCCAAGACTATTATGCCCATAATCTGGTCAGAGGAAGCTGATTTCAGTCAGACAATAGGACGGTTTGCAGTTGAGTTGACTGAGGACGTGAAAGCAATAGACGGCACAGTAGCTCTGCCAGCAGGAAGCATCCTCATCACCGAAGTGGAGTCAGTTTCTCAAGAAAATCACTTAGTGCAGCAAACTGTCGTTGCATTAATTTACCAAGATCGCTTGGGCAAAATCATACAAGCTGTAATTCCTCCAGGTCATATTCTAATCCGGGGAGAAGACAACAAACCCTTAATTGCTGAAGGTATGAATGACCCAGGAGGCATAATTGCCAGCCAAGATGTTCTAGTGGGACTGCTAAGTGGTTTAGCCAAGGTAGGAGAGATTATCAACCAGCCGCGAGAAGAAATAATTATTGAGGACGACTCTGACTCCATCGACAGAACAATCACCCGTACCACCAGAGACGACCCTGATATCGTAGCAGCAGCACTAGAAGGCTTCTTTGGGGTAACTTCCGATCGTCTACAGGAACGCAGTGACGACATAGTGAGAGAACTTCTCAACCGTCCTAATGTACTAATTGTTTCCCAAGATAGCCCTGTTTCCATATTTTTCAATAGTTTTGTTAAGATTTCTAGGTAAAAGGGAGACGATTCAGATGAGAAGTACTTGGCTTATGTTGCTGATAGCAACCAGTTTGTCAATGTCACTTCTGCGTGCTGTAAAAGCACAATCTCCCTCTAATCAAAAGCCAGCAATGGAGACTGTCAGCACTGACGAGGGACAAGGATTATTAGGAGCAGCTATTGAGGTTGAAGTGTGGGAAGGTCATGCTACCGCTATAGACTTCTCTCGCACTGGCGAGGTAATCACACAAGTCTTTCTCGCCGATCCTAGCCGGATTGTATATAGCACAGATGCTCAACTGGATAGCAATCAAGCTACAGCAATTTTTTTGCGCCAAATCACTCCTCTGAATTTCCCCAATTTAACGACAGCTTCTACTACCAATCTGTTTGTCACAACTATTCGTCCAAACGGCTTAGTGCGGCTATACACCTTCAATATCTTGTTTGGTACAAGTACCCCTAAATACAGCGGCATTTCTATTTCTAATCTCCCTACATCCATCAATCAACAAACTTGGGAAGTTGGCTATTCTACCCCAGCAACCCTGGACGACATAGAAAGGGGACTGCAAGTCGCAATTAAAAAAAATTACACCAGTCTTGATGACCCAGTTGTCGTCAGAGTGAAAGAATTCCTAGCTTTGAGCAGGAACAACACCCCAATCCCAGAAGCCGCTAACAAAGCTGGAATTTCCTTAGCATTGGTAACTGAGTTGGGTAAGCTGGGATTAGAGGAATTACTACAAGAAAGAATTTTAAAGGCACCTGAGCTATAGCGTTTCTCATACTTGTGAGGTACATTCGCTATTGGTTTTTGCCTCGCTTCGCTCACCATGCTGAACTTCGTTCCGCTCCGCGAACGCAAAGGGAATAGGGAATGGGGAATAGGGAATGGGA
>JAAHHL010000105.1 GCA_010672185.1 Caldora sp. SIO3E6
CTTATCAAGGGAAAAAGAGCCTGTGCGCACTCGCTGATATGACGAAAGTTCCCAATCCAGAGGTTACTTTTTCTCAGCGAGCGCACCCAGGCTGATTAATGAGTTTAATACAGACCTGAATCCTTACACCCACCACATAGTACCTGTGGCAAAAGGGGGAACTGACGACCCTGAAAACCTTATACACCTACACAAAGCGTGTCACAAACAGGTACATTCCTTCCTCCAAGTTAAAAGCTTGAAGTAAGGCTTGAGCCGTGTGATGGGTAACTGTCACGCACGGTTCTTAGGGGAGGGGAGAGGAGTAATCCTCGAACCTTACCCGATAACCATCGTATTGGCGATCGCTACAATCGTCGAGTTCTTAGTTTAGCAGTTCTGTATGACGGTAATTCTAGTTGGCGACCCACCAAGTTCAAAAGCACCATCTTGAGCTGTAGGATTGAGTTCGAGTTTTTGATGGTGAAATTGTTAGACTACAAGGAGAAATGGCAAAAATTGGAACAAAGTGACAATCCTTTTGCCACAGTCATCATGGCTCACATCAAATCCCAGGAAACTCGTAGAAATCAACAGCAGCGTCAAGTCTGGAAGATGTCTCTAACCAGGAGATTATATGAGCAGGGTTATCAACGACAAGATGTGCTCAACCTGTTTCATTTTATTGACTGGGTGATGAAGTTACCAAAGGGATTAGAGCAAGCCTTTCTTCAAGAGATAACTGAGTACGAACAGGAGCAAAATATGCCTTATATTACTAGTGCTGAGAGGATCGGGATGGAACGAGGTCTTCAAAAAGGTCGTCAAGAGGGTCGTCAGGAGGGTCGTCAGGAAGAGGCTCAGAGGCTATTACTGCGATTGCTGGAGCGGCGGTTCAAATTACCTGTGTCAACTGAAGTGTACTATCGCCTACAACAGCTCAGTATTGAACAGTTAGAAGAACTGCTCGATGTGGCATTGACAGTAGACTCATTGGAGCAATTGTTGGCGAGTTTACCTGAGTAGCATTTGGAGTGATAGAACCGATATGCAAGACAGCACAGCTTGGGTGCGACGAATGCGACAACAGTAGTGGCAGTGTTAATGCGATCGCTCCACCCAAAAAGGAGATACACTGGCGAACACAACCTCAAGGCAGAATAGAAGATAAATAACTTCACTCATTAGGACACTCAATGATTGCTAGTCTCGACTCTCTCCTAACCAGTTCCCCGGAAATCCGCCACGGTAGACTTTGCATTGCAGGGACTGGTATCACCGTACACCGCATCGCCATCTGGTACAAACTTGGACACAGCGCCGAAGAAATTACTCGCCAATATCCTCATCTCTCCCTGGTTGGCGTTTATGCTGCCCTTGCTCACTACCACGCCAATCGCACTGAAATTGATGCTGAAATCGAAGCCGACGAAGCCCAAGCTCAACGCTTGGAAGCTCCCAATATTCGGGTCAAATTGCCTAGATTAAGGATTTAACTATTCCTGCTGCTCATGGGCAAGGAGTTGTGCTTGTGTCGCAACTGCTTTTTCGTGTGCTTGTTCTCCACTCGGTCCTTGCTTGCGAGAATCGAGTTCATTTAAAGTAGACAAGCGTCCATACAAAATGAGAATATCGCCAGAAAATATACAGCTCCCTCCTTTTGGTGCTCCTACATAGTGACCATTAAGGCGCTGAATTCCTAGTACTAAGATGCCTTCCTGTCGTAAATGGGTTTCGCATAGTGGCTTGTTGGCAATCCAGTCTTCCGGAGCAACTTGCATTTCCATGACTGCGTAGTTTCCTGAAAGTCTGAGTAAACTTGCATAGTCCCGCACATCTAGATGAGTCCATCGCTGTAGAGACCAATACACTATTTTGGACAAGTAGCGGCTGAAGCGCCGATTGGTAGCTACAATCCAGATAAGAACCAGTCCTATAACCAAAAGTCCCATCCGCAGTGACCAGTCTCCGGCTCCTCTAGTGCCAATAAAGGTGAGAATTAAAGAGGAAATGACCGTAATGATTCCGGCATTTCCTAGCAGCATTAACCACATCAGAATGCGCCTGCGCACTGGATGAGAAACTACCTGTTCTGATTCACTGGTGGTAAAGCCTGCCCCTGTGAAAGCAGAACGTGCTTGAAATTCGGCTGATTCCCGGGAAAGTCCTGTAAGAGTTAGGGCTTCGGCAGCAATGCGGGTAATTAGTAGAGAAATTGCGATCGCCATGAATAAAGAGATCAAAGCTGCCAAGATTTACTCCCGATGAAAATACGACTGGCTAAGCTAAGTGCATCCAAATTGAATATCGAAATTTTCCTCAAGGGGTGCAGTGGTTTTCAGATTAGAGTACCATTAGCCTCTTCAAAGTAGCAAAACTGCTCGATTCTGGTGCAAGATTTCTTGAAAAAAGGGTTGCACAATCAGAAAATAACCTATATACTACAAATATGTTACAAAATATGCGGTGGTAGCTCAGTGGTAGAGCGCCTAACAACTCCTTGTTCATCCCTTGCCCAATTGGGCCGAAGAATTAGGGTTATCGCCTGTCAAGCGGGAAGTCGGCGGGTTCAATTCCCGCTCCACCGCGCCAATTATTAGTATGTCAAGTGCAAATTGAGGCGTCGAGGTAGACGCGGAGACACGGAGACGCGGAGACGCGGAGATAGAGGAATTCAAAATTGATTTCCAAAAATTGCCTTAACAGGCTGGAGGTTCTGACGATGAACTACAAATTTTTTACCCAATCTAATAATAAAACTCCACAAAATAAGCCGATTCCAGGACGGGAAGCGGAAATGATTCAGGGTCGTTCTGGTGGGTTTATGTTTGATGCTGGTATCTGGAAGATGCTGCGGCGTTGTTTGCTTATTGGAACTGCCCAAAGTACTTACTATGCTGGCAAACAGGAACTCACTAAAGAATTTGTAGATACCGTCAAAACCTGTGTCGATCGCAATCCCCATCGAGTAAGTAGCGAGATACTCTACGCTAGTGATGGACGCGCTATCAACAACAGTGCTCCAATTTTGGCATTAGTATTGCTTTCTATGGGAGAAACTCCAGAGGCAAAAACTGCGTTTCGGGAGATTTTTCCTCAAGTGGTGCGTACTGGAAGTCACTTTTATGAATGGCTGAGTTACACCAAATCTTTGCGAGGATTTGGTAAGATAATTCGGGAAGTGGGAACTGCTTGGCTGTCACGGGAAGATGTCAAAGGTTTAGCCTATCAATTGTTGAAGTACCAGCAACGTCAAGGGTTCACTCATAGGGATGCTCTCCGGTTATTCCATGTTAAACCGCCTACAGAAGACCACGATTTACTGTTTTCTTGGGTAATTAATGGCTGGTCCGAGTTGCCTAGGGAAATTCCCTCCGAGGCATTGGCACAGGTTTGGTGGTATGAATGGCTCAAGCGTAATCCTGAGCAAAGCCATGAAGCGATCGCACAAGGACGTTTGACTCATGAAATGGCTGCTCCTGTGGGCAAAATGGATCGTCAAGCTTGGCAACTCTTGTTTGATGGGATGCCTATCGGTGCTATGTTGCGGAACCTGGGTTCTTTAACTCAGTTAGGGGTATTGGGGGTTGACAGTCGGAAAAACCTGGAACGGGTTGAAGCCGTGTTGAACAATCCGAAGCACCTCCGGCGAGGAAGAATTCATCCTATTGATGTGTTAAAAGCTCTCAAAACCTATGAATCCGGGGGAAAAATTGGACGAAGTAAGAAGACTTGGACTCCTGTAAGTCGGATTGTCGATAGTTTAGAAAAGGCAGTTGAACTTTCCTTTGACGTAGTAAAACCTACCAATAAGGTATTTATGCACGCTGTGGATATCTCTGGTTCGATGTCTTACTACACTGTCGGTTCCGTAGGATTGACCTGTTGTGAGATTGCGACAACAATGGCGTTAGTCACTGCCAAAGCAGAAAAGAACTACGCAATTCGGGGATTTTCTACAGAGTTTAAGAACTTGAGTATCTCCAATAAGGATTCTTTCAGTTCTGCTCTAGAAAAGGCAAGCAATCAGAACTTTGGGGGAACCGATGCTTCTGTAGCTTACCGTTGGATGATTCAGCACAAATTCAAAGCTGATGTAGTTTGCTTCTGGACTGATTCTGAAAGTTGGGCTGGCAATAGTCATCCTGCCCAAGCATTAGAGAAATACCGTCAAAAGGTAAATCCCAAGGCTAAGGCTGTCTACGTTAACCTTGCTCCTTATCAAATAACTCTAGTTGATCCAAAAGACCCCTTTTCCTATGATTTAGGGGGATTTGATCCAACAATTCCCAGAATTATTCAAGGAATTGCCACGGGCGATATTTAGCTACGTAGGGGCGCACCGACGTGCGCCCTTAACCGTGTTTTGAGATAGCTGGGGAAGAAAAACTTCATCAATAATAACGGGGATACTGTAGCAATTATACGACTTGTGAAACACATATTGATCCCCCTAAATCCCCCTTTTCAAGGGGGACTTTGAGACAAAGAGTGTACTTCATGAGTCCTAGAAACGCTATCTACAAAATCCGGCACTAAAAAGTCCGTTATATCCCAGACTGTAGAGACGTTGCATGCAACGTCTCTACAGGGGTTTGGAAAGCGAATTTGGTTTTATTGGTATAAATTTTAGTTGCACCCTTGACAAAAACTTGACAACAGTGTTACGAATTAAAGTAGTGCAGCTTCAAAAATGTAAGTCAGGCTTAAGGCTTGGGTTTTCATCTCATAAGCAGCGCCTCTGTACCTTGACTCAACATTAAGCTATTGACCTGGTCTAGTATATGTATTGGTTAGATATTCAGGTAATAAGTACGAAATTATTTACGGTGAATGCCTTAGTGTAAGTCATTCATCTTAAATGGTTCCTTATCTATCATCTGAATGTTTAACAAATACATATACTAGGTCAGGCCAGTAGCTCGATGTTGATTCAAGGGTCAGAGGTACTGCAAGGGTTGAGATGGTGACCATAACAGGAAATAGTTTCTAGAGTGATCTAGAAGCCTATTGCAATATAGTTTGACTTTCTGATGCTGCCTTAAATCAACAAATTAGAGGCAATTATGAGCCAGAAATCAAGAAATTCAGGAACTTCCCACGTAGCCATATTTTGGGACTGGCAAAATGTTAAAGCAACTGAAAAGCAAATCCGATGCTTAATGATGTTTGCCTATGCTCATGGAAACGTTGTACTCAAGAAAGCCTATGCTCATTGGAAGCGAGAGAATGAAGAACTTGAAGACCTACTATGTGATTTGTTTGAGCTAATAGACGTACCTTCGTTTAAACACAAGAAGAATCGTGCAGATTACAAGTTGATTGAAGATTGTAGGAAACATGTTCTTAGGAACCCAGACATCAACACAGTAATTTTACTTTCAGGGGATAAAGATTTCAAAGATTTAGTAAATGAACTGAAAGCCAAGGGTAAAAAAGTGATTTTGATTGCCCGCCGTGATAAACCTATAAATCCTAAATTCAAAGAATCAGCGAATGAGTTTTATTGGTTGAGTCAAATTGAGCAATGGTTTAGTAACTTACCGCTTGTAGCGTAAGCAATACCTAGAGGGTCAGTCAAGAAACAGGGTTTTTGGTATTGCTCTCTCGGTGATAGCAATAATGTTACAAGAGAAACTCGGTTTCTATCTCCTACTGTACTGATACTCGAAATCGCAGAAGGGCTTAGCATTGGCGGAACAAAATTTTTATTTTATAGGCAATTACCCTAGCGCCAATGCTACGCCCCTACAAACAATTATTAAATTGGGCAAAAGTCTAATGTAAGGAGAAAGATAAAAATGCATCAACTCTTAAATTTCCGAAATGAGAAACTCTTGCGTCAAGCACTAACTCACCGTTCCTATATCAACGAAAATCCAGGAGAACTCCATAATGAGCGGTTAGAGTTTTTAGGTGATGCAATATTGAACTTTATTAGTGGTGACTATCTCTATCGTCTTAATCCGGAGATGGAAGAAGATGAAATGACTCGACGACGTTCAGCTTTAGTGGATCAAAAACAACTGGCTAAGTTTGCTACTGAAGTAGGGCTAGACTTTAGGATGCGGCTGGGAAGAGGCGCAATACGAGATGGAGGATTTCAGAGTCCAAATTTATTGAGCTGTACTTTTGAAGCTGTAGTTGGAGCTTATTATTTGGATCAAGGGCGCAATATTGAAGCGATTCGTCCAATTGTTGAACAGTTGTTTGATTCGGTTCCTCAAACTATTGTGGAAATTCGTTCTAATGTCGATACAAAAAATCGCTTGCAAGAGTGGGTGCAGTCAAAGTTTGGCCCTATTTTACCAAAATATGTTACCAAACGCATTGGTGGTCCAGATCATGCACCAGAATATCTAGCGACAGTTTTGGTTCATAACAAACCTTACGGAGAAGGGAAGGCTTGTGGCAAGAAAGAAGCTGAGAAACGTGCAGCTCAAAATGCCTTGTCTAAAATCAAACAACTAGAAATTGATTGATTTAATCGGTAATTTTTGTAATTTAGAGCCTAATTTTGTCAATGAGTCCTCATAGTTATCAAGAATGGTTAGCTGTTGCTAATGAACGAGCACTGGATGCTGAAGCTATCCACAAAAATAGACCACAATCAGTTTGCTCTGTTTACCTGGCTGGCTACGCTATTGAGTGCAGTCTCAAAGCACTATTACAAAGACAAGGAAAACCATTTCCTAAGCATGGAAATGAAGGACATAATCTCAAAGCCTTATGGGAAGGATCGGGATTCAGGCTCTGTGATATACAAGATTCAAAAGGCATCCAAACATTTTTTATTCAAAAATGGGATACAGCCTTGCGATACGAAACTTCTTTGCCAAGTAACCCAGGTTTGACAATAGCAGATTTAATCCAAGGAGCCAGACAACTAACAGGTAAAATACAGACAGCAGTTCGCCGTAGACCTAAAAGGCGTCGATGAATCATTCAGAGATTAAGGAACGTATTCAGCACAATATGGCAAAAGCCAACTTGGAGGTTAAGGAACTACGTGTTCAACCTGATCCTTTTACTGGTTGGCGCATTGCTGTTGTTTCTTCTGGATTTGCCGCTAAATCCCAGAGTGAACGATATCGCATTGCTTTGGCAGGTTTGGAGGAACTAACCATTCAGTGGTTAGATTTGCTGACTCCAGATGAACGAGAATGGGCAGGCAATCTTCCTCTTGATTCAACCCTGGAAGATTTACCCTTATGGCCAGAAGCTTTAGCTCGTGGCTCCAACATACCACAACAGGTAGTTTTCCCTTCCGACTTAGACGAAGATTTAGAACTGCCGATTATTACCACCTTTTATTCTCTGAGAGGAGGTGTCGGTCGTTCCACTTCCCTAGCTTACACTGGAAAAATTCTTGCTAGTAGGGGACGCACAGTGTTGTGTGTGGACATGGATTTAGAAGCGCCGGGATTAGCAGCACTTTTTGGTAAGGAGAAAGAGATTAGCAATGGACAAGGATTGTTGTCGGTTCTGCTAGCTTTAGATCAAGGTGAGCGTCCTGATCTTCGCAATCACATTCTGCGGCTCTCTGAAACCGATGAATTATATTGTCTACCTGCGGGTTTACCTGATGCCAATTATGCACGTTTGCTTAACTTTATTGACCCAGGAGCTTGGTATCGGGAGGAAAGGAATCCCCTGCGAGATTTGATGCAGATGCTAAGCAATGAGTTACCTTTTAAGCCGGATGTTATTCTTCTAGATGCTCGCACGGGTATCACTCCTTTAAATGGACCATTGCTTTTTGACCTGTCAGACATGGCTATTATTGTATTTTTCCCCCATCCTCAAACACTGACAGGAACAAAGGCTTTAGTTCAAGCTTTACTAGCAGCACGAACCCAGCGCCTAGAACAACGCTTTACTCCTGAACTAAGATTTCTAGTTTCTCCTATACCTGCTAGTAAAGCTCCAGAAGTTGTGGAGCGATACCAACATAGAACTGTTGAATGGATTAGTGACTGGCTTTCTAGCCTAACTGAAGAAAAGCAATTTCTGGAATCAGATATTACCCATTTCATACCCTATAGAGAAGTTATCGCCACCTCGGATCAGATTCTCTCTGATAGGGAAACTTGGCAAAACTTTGAACCAGTGGCGGAATGGTTAGAGTTGTTCTTACCGACAAAGAGCGAACAACGCCTAGAAGCCATTAGTATCTCAGATAACAAGGCTCAGGTACTCTCAGAGTTGCAATTCTCCCCAGGCACTGCCGAATACCAACAAAATTTTCTGGAAACTTTTGTTGAGACTGAGTTAGTGAACAAAGCACTTAAACCGAAGACTCCCTTAGTTCTTGGTCGAAAAGGTACAGGAAAGACTGCTATCTTTCGCCGTATTATGGAAGATGACCAGAGCTCATCTGTAGTAGTTTTGTCACCTAGTCCCCTCAAAAAAGATAGCTTTTGGGTAATCAGTCCTGAGGGATTTAAAGCGATTGAGCAAGCTTTGACAACTACAAATCTGAGCTGGCGAGAGTTTTGGACTATCTATACCTGTCTTGCTTGCTATCTTTCTCCACTAGGACAACGGAGATTACCGGAGAAGACATTAGCAAACATTCTGGAGGAAGAACCTGATACAGAATTAACAGTAGTCCGGTGTATTGAAAAGCTACTGGAAGTGCCACAGAGTGGATTGTTAGCCAAAGACTGGTTGAGTCGCCTGGATCAAGCATTCGAGCCAAATACCATTATGCTGTTCGATGGACTGGACACAGGCTTTGGCAATACCCAAACTGACCGAGAAAGACGCACTCAAGCGATCGCAGGATTACTATCCTTAATTACAGATATCGGCGATAACTTGCGAAATCTCAAATTTAAGCTGCTATTGAGGGAAGATATTTGGCGTAAACTCCGCTTTGAGAATAAAAGTCACTTCTTTGGACGTTCTGTTACCCTTACTTGGACTCAGCAAGTTGACTTTTTTATGGTAGTGCTCCAGCAAGCACTAGGTTCTGCGAGTTTTAAACAAATTGTAGATTCAATAAGTGTAAAAGACTTAGTAGTCATTGGTGATTACTGGAGGGAATCTATAGTATTTGAGTGGTGGAACCTGCTAGTGGGGGAACGGATGAAAGGAGGTAAATCTAGCTTCACCCGCAATTGGGTTTGGAATCGCTTAGCTGATGGCAGTAATAACCGCAGTCCCCGCGCTCTATTGCAACTTTTTACTGCTGCTACTGCCTGGGAGAAGAGGGAAGAGCAAAAGAATCCCTATGGGAAAACAATTATTAGACCCCGTGCTCTTAGTTCATCTTTGGAGGAAGTATCAAAAGAGGTGCTAGATGCTGTTAAAGAAGAGTTTCCTGAGCTGGAAGGACTTATCCAACAATTGCGAAAACTAGGTCGTTCACCATTTCAAGCTAGTGAATTGTCCGGGGGGTTAGATGAAGAACTGAGTCTAGCTCAAGAAGTAGGTTTACTTGCTGTTTACGAAGGAACTGAAAATGATGTTCAACGGTATAAAGTTCCTGATTTATACCGCTTGGGAATTAGACCTCTTGCATAAATCCCGGAAGGGTTAAGCATTGGCGGACAAAAACCTTGATTTTATGGGCAATATGCTAGCGCCAATGCTTAACCCCTACAATCAACTATCTCCTTCTACCACTAACACCTATCCTTAATGAGAAACCTATTTGCCGAAGTAGCGCTAAGCCAAATTCCCAAAATCCTCACCTTACTAGACCGGAATCCCCATAGTCCCACCTATGGCTGCTTCGATCGCAATTTCTGGCACTACAAAATTATTGATTTTCCCAGTGGTATGGCGCAAGAGTTTGTCTTACCTCTTGCCCTAGCTTACGATACCGATGTTCCTGATAATCCTTTTTACCAACAGCCGGTAATTCCCCAATGGGTAGAAGCAGGCATTCTTTATGCTGCTCACAGTAGTCATGGTGATGGCTCCTGCGATGATTATTTCCCCTTTGAAAGGGCTGGTGGTGCTGCGGCTTTCTCCCTGTTGGCTTGTCTTGACAGTTATCAGTTACTAGGAATTAACAATAACTATGCTTTGCAATTCTTGATTCAGCGGGCAAATTGGTTGGCATCTCATCACGAAAGTGGACGCCTCACTAATCACCAAGCTCTGATTGTCCTCTGTCTGGAGATTCTCAGCAAGTTGTTAAATACTTCCCAATGGGATACAGCTAAGGCACAGCGCTTAGAAAGGATCTTAGACTGGCAAAGTTCTGAGGGCTGGTTTCCGGAATATGAAGGGTGTGACCCAGGATATCATACTCTTACCATTTCTTGTTTAGCACGAATTTATCAACTGAAGCAAGATATAAGACTTAAAGAAGCTCTGATTAAAGCAGTGGAATTAGCTGCCCATTTCCTGCATCCCGATGGTTCCTATGGTGGAGAATACAGCAGTCGCAACACCTACAACTTTTTTCCCCACGGTTTTGAACTAGTTGGTCGTTGGTTACCAGAGGCATTGTCAATTAGTGATCGCTTTTTAGCAGGACTTGCCCAAGGTCTGGCCCCTTGCTACGCTGACGACCATATCATCGGTCACCATACCTGGAACTACCTCCTAGCATGGCGGGATTTTGTGTCTAATCGTCCTCCTTTATCTCCCCGTCCCACGGGTCGTATTTGGTTGAAAGAAGCTCAAATTCTGATTGACAGGCGTCAGGATGTGGAACTGTATCTGGCACTTAATAAAGGTGGAGTTTTCAAACTTTTTCGTCAGCAACAACTGGTGGCTTCTGATACTCAGTTTTCCTTGACTGTACAAACCGGAGGCAAGGTCAAAAATGCTGTTGGTCATTTAATCGACAATTATGCCATTGAAGTAGGGGATGATGAAATTCTGATCCAAGGTCAATTAGGTTGGGCCAAACAACAACAGATGACACCCCTAAAGTTGATCATTTTGCGGGTAACGATGCTTACTGTTGGGCGTTTTTTCCCTAATTTAATCCGCAAGTTATTGCAAAAAATGCTGATTACGGGTAAAAACAAGGCTCCCTTTGATTTCCAGCGTCGATTATGTTGGGAAAGTAACCAATGGGTGGTTAAAGACCAGCTCATTTCACAATTTTGGCCAAATGTCAAGAGTGCTGGTATTGGTTGCGACCAAACCTCAATTTATGTAGTTATGAGCCGTACTTTCCAGGTTGGTCAATTACAACCCTGGCTTGATCTTACTAAACAAGTGCAACAACTGGTTCCAGGAGAATCACTACAATTAGAGCGTTATCTCTAGTGCAAGAAGGCAGGAGGCAGGAGGCAGGAGGAGTCTCAATGAAAAATTTTTTCACCACCAGGTGATGAAAGTAGGTTCTTCCCTGTTGCCTGTTGCCTACTTTCAAGTCAGACTTCCATGAACTTTCACCTCACAACATTCGCGCAGCGTTCTCCGCAGGAGTAGAATGAAAATCCCTCTCTCCGCGTCTCCGTGTCCCCGCGTCTCCGCGTCTCTTTCAAGTCAGAAGGAAAAAAAAACAGATTTGGTATCACACCCCCTGTTGCCTATTGTCTGCTGACTGCTATATTGGCAAGAATGCCAACTCAGATTAACGACAATAAGTGCATTTACCCATGAATATCAAGCGTTGGTTATTCGCCAATTTACTTGTCCTTGCCTCTGCTTGGTTACTAGGAACCAATGCGGCTTTGGCAGTGGGAGGTGGTCAAGCTTTTGGCGCACCAGGAAATCCTTCCGTTTGGTCTTATGCCGGAAAACAAGGCATTGGAACCTCTTATGAACAGTATGTCAACAATACTTATCAGGATGGTGGCCCAACAAATACCATCTCTAAGGTTTGGTTTTCTTTGGCCCAGGGAATTGTGACAGAAACTGCCTTTGGCAGAATTGATCAAGCTCAAATCAAAGACTTACAGTTTTTGGTGACGGGTAATGGTTTTTTTGATGAGGAAAAAGTAGCGACCAATAGTACTGTAGACTATCTTGACAAAGATGATAGTGGTCGGCCTTTATCTCCTGCTTATCGTCTGGTGAATACAGATAAAGAGGGTAAATATACCATTGAAAAACATATCTTTACCGATCCAGACCGCCAAACTTTGTTTACGAGGGTAATCTTTACT
Organism: Caldora sp. SIO3E6; assembly: GCA_010672185.1. GTDB lineage: Bacteria > Cyanobacteriota > Cyanobacteriia > Cyanobacteriales > Coleofasciculaceae > Caldora. Next base: position 12,060 of record JAAHHL010000105.1, read on the forward strand.
GCCAATGAAGATGGTATTACCCCCTATCTCCTAGTCAATCCTCACATGGCAAATATTGGCAATGATGATGTTGCCTTTGTTTCTGGAGATAGTCTCAATGCTCGTAATGGAGCAGATAATGTTTACTTGAGTATCAAAAGTAATCTGAACTTTGAGAAAACTTCTGCTGGATATGTGGGTAGCAGTGATGGCTATCAAGACTTAAGTGATAATGGTTTCATGGACTGGAACTATGACTATACAGACCAGAACCAGCTAGGTAATGTGGCGATGATCGCTCAATTACCGACCCTCAATGCCGGAGAAACTCGCACCTTTGATTTAGTTGTGGGATTTGGCAACAGCTATCAAGAAGCAACGGCTCAAGCAGACGATTCA
>JAAHHL010001050.1 GCA_010672185.1 Caldora sp. SIO3E6
GAGCGCTTCGCGCCCCCAATTGAACATGAGAAACACATTGGGGAGCAGTAGGGGCGAAGCATTTGGGCGATAATTTAAGCACATAGACCCGGTATATACCTGTCCAAATGCTTCGCCCGACCCCCTTGCGGCTGAGGTGCTAGTTTCTCGAGAGTAATAAGTAATAAGTAATAAGTAATAAGTAAGATACAAGGAAAACTTATCATATCGGTTATAATGCCTATAAATCTAGATTTTTCCCCTATCTCCCCAGCTCCCGAACTGGGCTACGCCCCGCTGCGCTAACGTTCCGCTGCGCTAAAAGCTCCCTCAGCTCCCTCAGCTTCCTCAGCTCCCTCAGCTCCCTCAGCTTATCTTTACCACCATTTTAGGTGTGTCAGTCCAGTAGGATACTAGCGTAATTTGGTTTGTATAGTAAGATTTTGGTTAAGTAGAAATATTCCGGAACCGCATTAAAGCGCAGTATCAATATCTACGGAGAATCAGCAAATGAACGAACAAGTAGATCCCAAAGACAGTACAGTAGGTCAAACTCAAGCTGAATCAACTCCGATAGAACCGGAAGTTGAACCTGTAACCAGGGTCAGTGTGGAAGAATTTAAAATTAGCGGCGATAATCTGATTGCCAAGGTTAAAGAACTGATTGATCAAGGTAACCTGCGTCGCATTATTATCAAGAATAAAGAGGGACAGATCTTGCTGGAGATTCCTCTAACGGTAGGAGTAGTCGGTGGCTTATTTGGTGTCAACTTCTTCCCTGTAATTGCTGCCCTCGGAGCGATTGGAGCCTTGGTAGTTCAGTTGACGATAGTTGTTGAAAAGAAGGAGTAAGTAGCAATTGAATGTAGGCGACCACATCGGTGCATTGGTGTCAACTTAACGTAAAACCCATGCCTCACAAGGAACTTAAGTTCCTTGCTAATAGCTCAAGTCATCTAAAGATGACTCAACCTTCCCAAAAATCTTCAGTCCACAAAGCGTGGACTTTAGCTATTAGCCGGTGAGTTTAAAGATACTGTTGGCGAATTTGTGTAGGGTCTGATATCAATTCCGGCTACATTGGGATAATATTCATTCTGGTTGGGGCGCAATGCTTGCGCCCACTAGTATCTATTGCTTGATTGAGCTAACTTAAAGCCTAAATAGGGTTTGCTGCATAAGTGTGTAAGCCATACCAGAAAAAGGTTTCAAGCATTTGCCAGCCAAAAAAGTCCAAGGTTTTTGCATTTTTTGCTTCAAAAACCTTGCACCATTGTAAGGAAATACCTGGTTAAATTCCGAATGTTCGGGGTCAAAATCCGGAAAGCTGACAGCTGACAGCTGACAGCTGAAAGCTAAGGACTTATTCAGCAAGCCCTAAATACCGGTTTGCAATTCATCAAGACTTGCTAGTACTTCCATACTGTGAATTACAGGTTGCACGCCGAGAAATGTCTCCCGTAAGATACCGTCTGGATCAATGATATAAGTATGGCGTAGAGAAAAGAAGCCCATCCAAGAGCCATAAGCTTTGCTCACTGCACCATCCGTATCAGCTAAAAGAGGAAATTTCAGTCCCTCTGAATCACAAAATTCAGCATGGGAGTCCACATCATCAGCACTAACCCCTAAAATCTGCGCATTTCTGTCTTTGTATTGGGGCAAGTCTTGCTGAAAGCGTTGAGCTTCTAAGGTACAACCGGAGGTGAAGTCTTTGGGATAGAAGTAGAGCACTACCCACTTACCTCGATAATCCCCAAGGGAAATTTCACCATCGCCAGTATTGGTAGGCAAGGTAAACTCTGGCGCTGGTTTATTGATGGGAGGTTGTTTACCACCTAGAGCATTAGCAGCAGGAACAAAATTTAGCCAACTGACGAAGGCGAGACAGGTGGCGAAGAGAATACTGAAGAAAGTGCGACGAGAAATCATAGTGAGAATTGTAAACCTTGTACTTTACATAAGTTTACAATTTTTAATTGAGGAATGGGAAATGCGATGATTAGCGAAATGTTGTTAGTTGGGGCGAAACTAGCAAAGCTGTCACGAGAAATATTGCAGCTGGAGAGTGCTTGGGGCAGTTAAAGTAGTCACAACTCGCCCTCGGATAATAGCTTGTACTAACTTGATTGTAGAAAAAGCTAGAAGAATGGAAACAGCTACTTTTGCAGTGAGTTGAGGAATCCAGCTAGTCAGCTATGTCTAGACTTAAGTTGACACCAATGCTCGCTAAACCTGCCCCTAGACAATACTGTTTGGTAAAGAGAGAATGTGCAATTAATACCTCACATGTGCACACCTATTCCATTGTTAAAATAATAGCAAAAAATAACGAAAACTACAACCAATAAAACATTCTAAGGAGCAAGCGATCGCAGATAAAAGAGCACTCGATTTTTACCAACTTTCTTCTCCCACAGGGTTTTGATTGGAATATTCGGGTCAAATAGTGTAAATTGTCCCTAAACCTGCCCCTACAAAAGCCCTACAAACTCCCCTACACAATACAGGCGTACACCTATTCCATTCCCATAGGGAAATGCGATCGCTTACTGCACTTTGTCAAATTCTGGACTGGCAAGATGCCAGTTCCACAGTATTAGCTTTCTGGACTGGCAAGATGCCAGTTCCACAGTACTAGCTCCCATCCCTTAAACTGGGAAGCAATAGGTTCTGGTCTTGCCTCCTCATGTCCAAAGCTTCTAACTTCGGGAAAAACATCCTCTACTTATCGGTAACTGACGGGGTGACAATAATAGCTGAACCTCCTGTATATCAAGGCTTTTACGAGTACCGATAGAGTGAAAAATAGGCGTGTTTTTCTCCGGAGCAGAATTTTTATAACCCAGGTCGCCTCCCAAAAGCCTATAAAATCGTTGAGACTAGAGGTCAAATTAGCCTTTGCCGTCTCTATTTTTTTCAATTGCTCAGAAGCTGTAATTAGGGTTTGCTGAATAAGTCCTTAGCTGTCAGCTATCAGCTATCAGCTTTCAGCTTTCCGGATTTTCACCCCGAACATTATTGATTTAACCAGGTATTTACCTACAATGGTGCAAGGTTTTTGAAGCAAAAAATGCAAAAACCTTGGACTATTTTGGCTGGCAAAAGGCTTAAAACCCAAGTCCTGTATAGCTTCCACACT
>JAAHHL010001051.1 GCA_010672185.1 Caldora sp. SIO3E6
CTATTTAGTTGAGGAGGTAGTGGTAAAGGATCAATTGAAGCTTAGGCAGCATAATTTGATTCGCAGTGTATCCCTGGAACGGTTAAAGCAATTGGATGAGGAAGATGAGTAGTATTACACCTAGTGGTATGTCAATTTTAATAGAGCTTGGCATTGAGCCATCTACTATTAAGTCCATTAAGCCAAATTGGAAGCAAAACCACTACATAGCAGTTATCAATTGGCTTACTAGATACGATGAGCCACAAGATGATTCTAACCTGGAAAAAGTCCGTTGCTATCTGGAGGCTTTCCATCATCTCTGCAGTGTAGATGACTGGGAGAAGGCGAGTAAAATACTTCTTACTCGCCTAAGTACACCCACTAATGAGGTTCTTGTAAACCAAATAAATACTTGGGGCTACTATCAAGAATTAATAAATATTTGCCAAAAGTTTTTAGACAAATCTGTTGGCGAATTTAAATCTTTTTTGCTGTTTTCTCTAGGCAATTCATATAATGCTCTTGGAAACTATAATCAAGCAATTAGTTATTGTCATCAGAGTTGGGAAATTGCCAAAGAAATACCTGGTAGTTTTTGTCAAGCACTAGCACTAACAAACCGGGGAAATGCCCATTATTTTCTCGGAGAATTTTCTAAAGCAATTAAGTATCATCGGCAGAGTTATGATGCAGCTAAAAAAATAGCAGATCCTGAATCTAAGATAGAGTGTAAGATGAATGCTATTAATAATCTAGCTAATTCCTATCAAGCTGTGGGAGAGTATAGAGAAGCAATGAAATACTACCAGGAAGCTTTAGAGCTATCGCGGAAAATACAAGAGCGTCATCGTGAAGGAGCTACTCTAGGTAATATGGGTAATTCTTACCAATCACTTGGAGAATATGAGAAGGCAATTAAATATCATCAGGATAGTTTAGAAATTTCACAAGAAATGCAAGATAGCCAGCAAGAGCTAAATGCTTTAGGTAATTTGGGAGTTGATTATCTTCGTTATGGAAACTACGATAAAGCAATTGCTTTTTTGCAACAGAGTTTGGAGCTTGCAAAAGAACTAAATAATCCCTATGCTGAATTATCTGCTTTGGGTAATCTAGGAAATGTCTACGATTCCATGAAATACTATACTATGGCTATAGATTTCCATAATAAGAGCTTAGTAATTAACAAAAAGATTATAAATCGTCCATATGAAAGTGAGCTCCGGTTCAACTTGGGAAATGCCTACTATGGAATGCAAGAATTTGAAAAAGCGATTGAATATTATGAACAAAGTTTAGAAATAATAAGATATGAATTATTATCAAATAGTGAAATTCGTAATATAAGTTCAAGTATTGAAATACCGAATTATTCCCCATTTATGCAAAATACACCTGACCTGCGTTGGATTGATAGGAGAGGTGAGGCATCTATTCTGGGAGACATAGGTAATTGTTACCTTATGCTTAAAAATTTTGAAAAAACTATTGAGTACTATAACCAAAGTTTATCAATAGCCAAGGAAATAGATGATCATAGAATAAAGCTAATTTCCACCCAAGCTATAGCAACTGCATACAGATTTTTAGGTAAGAAGTATGGAGCATTGGGAAAATATGATCAAGGAATATATTATACCAACAAATCAAATTGCTATATCTGTAAATATTTGTCGATGTTTGCGATTTGTCTGTTGGTTAGTATACTTAATACTTTTAAGTCTTTATTTAGGCAGAACTTGAGTGTCAGAATCTGAAATAATAAATTAATTTTTTAATATTATATAAAAGAAACTTGGTCAATTAAAGTATCAGGAAATTGGCGAATTACCTTTGAATTTGAAGATGGCAATGCTTATGAAGTAAATCTCGAAGATTATCATTAAAGCTATAGATTATTTAATTAGAAGAGATCAATCATGATACAAGAATTGCAAAATCAAATACAAGATAGACCAGAAAGACCTGTACATCCTGGAGAAGTTATTGCAGATATTATGGAAGATTTAGAGCTTAATCAAGCACAATTTGCAGATATTTTAGGAGTATCTGATGAAATAGTTAATCAGATTATTCAAGGTAAACAACCAATTACAGTTGATTTGGCTATTAGAATTGGTAAAGCCTTAGGTAATGGTCATAGACTGTGGTTAAGTCTACAGCAAAAAATTGATGTTTGGGACGCTTGGCAAATTCATAAAGAAGAATATGATCAAGTTTTAACATTAGTATGATGCCTTGTAGCTTGCTTCCCCGTAGCAGTACGATAGTGAAACCCAACTAATTTATCAGATAACCATCCAAAATGACCAATCCAGTACGAATTTTCTTTACACAAAAAACCGTCATTAAGCAACAACCGATTCAATCGAGCCAACTGCCCAGTTATTTGAAGCAAGACATTCCCGCAGGTACTCTTTTGGTTCTTCAGTCTTATGGCATAGAAGGTGACCACATCAAATTCAGTCTTAAGGAGCTTGAATTTAAAGGCTATAGGAGTAATTGGTATGCCTATGAGCCACATGTCGCAATCATTAAGGAACCCCCCAGATACGTTAAAACTATTAGTGAAAAGGTTCCTGCTCCCTATGACAACAATTCCATTACCCTTACCGTTAGTTGGGGGAATATTTGGTATCAACAAGGCTTAGTCAAGCTTATTGCTAATAGAGATACAGTGATTAAGCAAAAACCAATTGACTCTCGCTTCCTTGATGAAAGCTTTAAGCAGGACATACCAGCAGGGACGGAGTTGGTACTGTTGACCAATAAGCCAGATTCCTATAATCGGGTTACTTTCCCTATTGAGGACTGGCATATGAAATTTACCCTAAAAGAGCTTGAATTTAAGGGTTTTGCTTGGAATTGGTATGCTTATATAGAACATGTAGGTGTTCTGCCAATAACTTAGATGATTTCCATCTAAAAAATGTACCTATCCTAGAACACCGATTCAGTAATAAAAGTTGACAAATTGAGAAACGAAAAATCAATACTTTCAGCTCTCCCCTGCTCCCCTGCTCCTCCGCTCCTCCGCTCCTCTGCACGCTCGATTTTATGATTACTGAATCGACGTTCTAGGCTTTCACTTAGTCAGCAAAATCTCTCTAATTCTCTTTCTAAACAAACGCACAACTG
>JAAHHL010001052.1 GCA_010672185.1 Caldora sp. SIO3E6
TTTGTCATCACGACAAGGGGAAATTGATAACACTGCACTCGACCCCCTACAATCTTAGTAGCAACTCCAACGTCAGCCGTTCTCACGATAGCAGCTTGAGTTTTCAAGCGTTCTAATTCAGGAATCGAGTATCCCCCTTCTTCAAAAAGATTGAGTAAATCATTGGGCAAGTTAATATCACTTTTGTCAATCTCATCAATTAGTAATACCCTAGGTCGATAGCTGGGTAAAAAGGCGGTTCCTACTGGTCCTAACTGCAAATACTGACCAATATTTTCTTCTAACTGCTGGGGTGCTCCTTGTCCTATTTCTTGCTTGAGTTTCAGAAGTTGCAGATGTTGCAAGCGAGCGATCGCATCGTAGTTATAGAGTCCGTGGTGTAGGATAGTACGAGTAGTAATTGACCAAGCTAGTACGGGTCCTAGTTGTAATTCATAAGCGATCGCGTAAGCAAGAGAGGTTTTCCCTGAACCTGGTCTGCCGGTAACCAACAAGGGACGACGCAGATAAATAGCAGCATTGACCCCATCGATGAGTTCCTGATACTCCTGATAGATTTTCCCTTGTTTCCCTGGCTCACTATCTTGGGGTAAAGAAAGTACCCGAAAATTCTTTCCCCGTTGATATTCTCGGCTATCTTCTCTCACTAGATTGAGAATTTTCTGCCAACGAGCTTTTAGTACTTTTTGATTAATATCTTTTTGGAGCTTAAACTGTCGCCAACTAGGAGCATCAGGTAAAGTGCTAATCTCATCATGAGGTTCTCGGTTGCCGTGAAAAATTTTCCAATCATTCATAGTCCGAATTTTGCAGGATTTAGGGGAGGGGTGCGCTCTGGATTATCAAGTAGCATAGCAGCATGGTAACCCCAATGCTTTTCAGGATTTGAACAAAAATGAGCTGCTCGACGTTTACTAAACAGCTGCTCGATTAATTGATGGTGGTCTTGTAAACAATTGGGACAAAGCAGTTGCTCGAAATGGAGCATACCATCATTATCCAAATTTTGCGATCGCAGCCATAGCGCTAAAGGAATTCCTGTTTCATGTAAAGCAAAAAATAGCTCTTCTCGCTCTGCTTCTGTTTCTGGCAAAAAACAGCTTAAACCGATACTTTGCTGCTCGGTTAGCTCTTGTTCTAAGTTAGAATAACAGTACTTTTCCTCTTGTTCGATTCTTCTAACACGAGTGGGTAAAACCTTCTGTTCAATACTCTTCATCAGTTGCCAGACCATTTCTAGTTTGTGAGCGTAATAGGGATCAAAGAGTCTTTCATAAGACCTGACAATCAGTCGATAATCATGTCCCAGTTGACGTTGACGACGGATTTTTTTTATTCGCCAGAGGTCAACGGATTCTGCTAAATAATCAAACGGGAAGAAGATTTCCAGCACCAGTTTATAATTAGCTGGACTTCCCCGCAGGTAAATATCACAACTGTGGTTAAGCAAATCTTGCAGGTAGGGAGCAATTTTTTCCTCCAGGGTATCATCTGCGGATACCTGACAAGTCATGATTGCCCCATTATCCGGATGAGCTTGATAAGGAGATTGAGCATTGGGTTTGAGTAAAATCGGAATAGGAGCTTTATGCTTTAACTGCAAATGAGCTGTGAGATGCAATGGCTCACCGGGATGCTCTTGTTTCACTACAACTAACAAACAAGAATTTAACTTTTCCTCCACCTGGATGTCAGCATCAACAGGAAAAACACGGGCTTGCAACCATCCCTTTAATTGTTTTCGGGTTTCTAAAGCCACTCTAGGATGATCCCTCAGAACTTGCAGCACAGAAATAATTGACAAAGAGCCATCAGGCTTTTTGGGAAACCGTTCTCGGACAATAGTGAAAAAACTCTCAATACTCAAAGATTCATCCACAGCCAACCAAGAGTTGAGAGCAGAAGCAGAAATCCCTTCCATCATCGCCCAAGTCAGAACATATTTATCTATTTGCTCCAGATAAGGCTGCAAAATTGCTAGCTCATCATCAGTTATTTGAAGAGATTGTGATGTAGTCTCTCTCAATAGAGATATCACTGGATAAGTCACTAACGGTAAGCGACTCCCTTTGCCCAGAAATGTCGGTTTTTGCCGTCCCGTTTCTAAGAGTTTCGAGGCTTGCTCAAAGGCTTGTCCCACTGTCACAACTCCCTCTTCATCAGCTCTATCCTGGGATAAAGCCTCGAGCAACGCACCGGTAAATTCGCTATGAGGTTTTGACTTTTTTGCCCACGACTCCTCGTAGGCTTGACAAGCTGCCAGAAAATAGTAAGTGGTATTATTTTGAAAAATCTGAAAGCTCTTGTCAATTTCTTGAATTAAAACTCCACTATGGCAAGCATCCAGGATAAAAATAAGACTACTTAATTGAGCTTTGTTAATCAGTGCCCTAAGACTTTGCAGGGGAATCGCATTTCCTTTAACCAGCCACCGCTCACCTAATTGTGTTAATTGACAGTCAGATGCAGCCAAGTAACCCTTTTGTACAACTTCCTCAGTCAGTGAGTCTTGTTTTTCCTCTAAAACCCCATGACCGGAAAAATATATAATAGCTTCTTGATTTTTGGCTTGCTGGTTGAGAAAACTTTTTAAGGCTGCAATCAGTTTATCTCCAGTCACCTGACCTTTGAGAAGGGTAATTTGATTTCGGGGACAACTACCATAGTCTACCAGAAGCTTAGCAAAATCTCTGGCATCATTGACCGACTTGCTCAAATTATTGAGATATTGACTATCATAGGTTTCAATTCCTACTACCAGAGCAGATCGAGCCATGTTCCTTAAAACTTAGTAAAGTCAGGTTGCCCAAAGACATCCGCCATTCTAGTCTAGATTGTAAGTAGGCAATAGGGAATAGTGAAAAACCTACTTTCATCTTCTAGTGGTGAAATGTTTTCATCGGGACTGCCACCTACTACCTACCACCTACCATCTAACACCTAATACCTACCACCTACTATGCCAGACCCTCAAACTCAACGCTTTTTCATGGCTGATGATGACGGAGAACCGTTAGAAATTGTCCTTTACTCTCAAAATCCCGTTGAGCTTGAGCCGCCAACAACCCCGGCTAGGACTACCGATGAGGAGGAGGATGATTGGGAAA
>JAAHHL010001053.1 GCA_010672185.1 Caldora sp. SIO3E6
GTTCTGCGGATCTTTAAACGTCTAAGTCAAGTTGCGATCGCTGAAACTAGGAGGCAGGAGGCAGGAGGCAGGAGGCAGGAGGCAGAAGGCAGAAGGCAGAAGGCAGGAGGCAGAAGGCAGAAGGCAGAAGGCTACTAGTACTCTGTCAATCAGCAAATGATGGATAAACTCTCTCTCTTCGTCCCCGCGTCTCCGCGTCTCCGCGTCCCCGCGTCCCCGCGTCCCCGCGTCGTAAGATCACTCTCCCGTAATCGACAGCCCCTTAACCCAAATTCTCGGACAGACGCCACCGGGAGTTAACTCTGGCTCTTTTTCCACAAACACAATTGATTGGAGAAGTTCTCGAAAGTCTCCAGCAACTGTAGCTGAATCAATACTGGTTTTCTTGCCCTTGTTCACTACCCAACCATCAATAGGTAGAGAAAAAGACCCTTCTAAGGAACTAACTCCTGCATGGAGAGCATGAAGATCATCAATCAAAATCACATTTTCCGCAGTATCCAGACTATACTCCTGTTCCGCAGTCGCTCCAGGGAAAACATGATAAAAGTCGGGACTAACGGTTACCTTAGCACCAAGATTGGCATGACCTGTAGGTTGAGCATTCAGCCTTTTGGCAGTACCTGCACTGTGGAGGAAGCTAGTTAGTACACCCTCGGTAATTAGGGGAACACGACGGGTAGGTGTTCCTTCCCCATCAAAATAGCTAGCGGCGATATTCTCTGGATGTAGTCCATCGTCACAAACAGACAGCAGAGGAGAAGCAAGTTTAGTCCCCAAAGATTCAGGAGTAGAGAGACTTTGTTTGTCTAAGATACTCTGAGCATTGAATAAGTTAGAAAAAGCATTCAACAGGCCCAAAAAAGCTTCGGCGGAGAACACTACTAGATATTTACCGGACTTGACTTTTTCATAGTCTAAGTGACTAATGGTTTTCTCCGTTGCTTCCTGGAGACAACCTGGAACATCCAACTGCTCCAATCCCCGGTGCATTTTAAAAGAACCAGCACTACGGGGTTTTTTCCCTTCCTGTTCGGTTTTTGTGTAGAGATACATGGAAGCGTAGGAACGAGCCTCATGGCGGAGTGCGCCTTCACTGTTAAGATAAAACCGCTCGATATCTCTTTGGGATAATCCGTTGTAAGGTACACCGGTAATTGCCGGATGAGCATCTATCAACTGCTTTTCTGCTCCTAGGAGGGTTTCCAGTAGCCGAGATACCGGTGCTTGGGAAACTTGTTCCTGAGGCACTTCTGGGATAGAAGTGGTTGCCTCCGGACTAAAATCCGGTGCATGTTCAGTAACACCAAAACTACTGGCTTCGTAAGCAGTTTTTAAGGCTAGTTCTATCCCTATGGGGTCTGTATCTGTAGTAGAGGTAACTCCTACTGTCTGCTTATCATTCCAAACCCTAACCGTTACACTAGAGCGATTGGAAGCTTTAACCTGTTTTGGCTCTCCTTGATCCACTTGAGCACTGGTTTCATCAATAGATGAGCCATAAATATCGAATTTTTTGATCCCTAGTTTCTTGGCAATTTCCTCAGCGCTAGTTGCCAGTTCTTTGATTTTGGTCATTTGTTGTTTGTTGTTGGTTGTTTGTTGTTGGTTGTTTGTTGTTTGTTGTTGGTTGTTGGTGAATTGAGTATTGGGAATTGGGAATATAGAGGGTGGATTGATTGGTCTTCAATTTATTATCTGCCAGTTTAGCAAATTTAGAGGGCGGTTAAATTTTCATGTTTCTCCTCACATTTTTGCTGTAGGGGCGCACCGACGTGCGCCCTCAAGATGTGCGCCCTCAAGATGTGCGCCCTCAAGATGTGCTCCCTCAAGATGTGCGCCCTCAAGATGTGCTCCCTCAAGATGTGCGCCCTCAAGACGTGCGCCCAAATTGCATACGCTCCAAAAAGCTCTCAAGTAGACGAGGCGAAACGCGAAAATTTGTCTGCTGCAAACGTTCAATAGCAACAGACAAATCAACTAAATTTTGCTGTTGCGCTACACCCAAGATTCCTAGCAAACCAATAATTCTTAAACCTCGCTTTAAAGCTATTTTTCGTCCTGCCTTATCATCTAAGATAATTAAATCAGCGCCAATACTTTCTGCTAGAGTAATTGCCTCTTGTTCTCCTAAATCTAATTGGGATAGCTCCACATCTAGTTGACTGTCCACTATTTGAGTTTCGAGCCAGTCAGGAGGATTGGCTATCCAAAGTTAACTTGCTCAGGTGCTTGGGGAGCTGACAATTCATCAAAGACAGCACGGGGGATGATTATTTTATTGTAGAGATTTGGCAACAAATTGATCAAGTCGATTAAAACCAAATAACACAGGGTTGAAGTATCTGCAACAACTTTCATCCTATATACTAAACTTCAGCTTTTTTGATGAGATACTAATTCCTGCATAGTGAGTAAATCTTGCTCAAAATCAGCCTCATCGTAGTGTAAATAAGCTCCTGCCTGCTTGAGAAAAGCATCTACTTCGTAGCGAGAAGGTATGTTCAGCATTCTCCCAACTTGTGCCGAAGTGATTATCTCCTGACGGTAGGCTTCAATGGCGATACACTCTAGGGCTTTTCGAGGAAAATCATCCCATTTTGTGCCAATTGTGTTGGCAATTTCTTCTGGTAAGTCAATCGTAATTTGCATTTTTTCATTCTACAGTTATCTAATGTTCTCCCTGTAGCAGACTTCATACTACTGTCAATTGGTTATTTGTCGTTTGTTGTTTGTCGTTTGTTGTTTGTCGTTTGTCGTTTGGGACTTGAGAATGGGGAATCGGGAATTGGGAATCGGGAATTGGGAATCGGGAATTGGGAATTGAGAATTGAGAATTGAGAATTGAGAATTGAGAATTGAGAATTGAGAATTGGTGAGTTTACATATCTTCATTGTCTTCCCACACTCCCTCAGCTTCCTCAGCTTCCTCAGCTCCCTCAGCTCCCTCAGCTTCCTCAGCTCCCTCAGCTCCCTCAGCTCCCTCAGCTCCCTCAGCTCCCCCACCTCCCCCATCTTCCTCCGCTTCCTCAGCTTCCTCAGCTCCCTCAGCTCCCTCATCTCCCCATCTCCGCGTCCCCGCGTCCCCGCGTCC
>JAAHHL010001054.1 GCA_010672185.1 Caldora sp. SIO3E6
TAAAACCTAACACCTAATACCTACCACCTACCACCTAACACCTAACACCTAACACCTAACACCTAACACCTAATTATGTGGGATATATTAATTGAACCACTGCAATCTGGATTTATGCAGCGAGCGATAGTTACAGCTGTTTTAGTCGGTATTGTCTGTGCTTCGGTGGGTAGCTATTTGATGGTGCAGCGGCTGGCGTTACTAGGAGATGCGATTAGTCACTCAGTATTGCCGGGACTAGCGATCGCATTTATTATTGGTGCTGACCTGTTTTTAGGGGCATTTATTGCCGGTATTTTCAGTACGGTAGTGATTACTTGGATTAGGACGCGATCGCCAATCAAAGAAGATGCAGCAATGGGTATTGTGTTTTCTGCTTTCTTTGCCCTGGGTATTACTTTAATTACTATTGTACAAAAAGACAATAAAATTGACCTGAATCACTTTCTCTTTGGCAATATTTTGAGTGTTAGCCAAGAAGATGTGAGGAATACAGCCATTATTGCCGGGATTGTCTTGGCAATTGTCGTGCTGCTCTACAAGGAATTGATGTATTACACTTTTGACCCCTTAGGAGCTAAAGCGGCTGGATTGCCTACCAATCTGCTCGACTTTGGTTTAATGATTTTGATTGCTCTAACTATAGTTGCCAGTCTCCAGGCAGTGGGCGTTATCTTGGTTCTAGCGATGTTGATTATTCCCGGAGCAACTGCATATTTATTAGTGAAGCGACTGCATCAGATGATGATTTTGGGTTCAGCAATTGGAGTAGTGGCTAGTATCAGCGGTATGTACCTCAGCTACTTTTTTAATTTACCTTCTGGTCCGGCGATTGTTTTAGTAGCCTTCGGGTTATTTATGCTAGCGTTTTTGTTTAGTCCCACTCAAGGAGTTTTGACTCACCCCGGTTCTAAATTTAGTTAGGGTTTGCTGAGTAAGGAACAAGTAACAAGTAATAAGTAACAAGTAATAAGTAATAAGTAATAAGTAATCAAGAATTTCTACTAGTTGTGAGAACTTGTATCCCTTTGATTGTGATTATATAAATGGCAACAAATCGAATTCTTGACGTATTTCCAACAGAGAACAATTTAGTAAAGATTCATAGTTAAGGAATTGATAGTACTTTCTTTGACCTCGGGTTTTTAACAAGATTTTAGTAAATTCTGTGGATAGTTTGCTGGGGTCAGTGATATTTGGATTGACTGCGTAGTACTCTTCCAATCCTTGCCGAAGAGTTTGAGTGCTATTTTTGTTTGTATAGTGAGGGTGAGAGCGCTAACTCATATATTGTTATATTACTTCGCTGAAGGTCAATCTGAAAAGTCTTGAACCCCGACTTGTTGAAGAAGTCGGGGTTCAATATCTTGGAAATCCACTAAATGATGTGAGTGTGGTTTCCAACTCATTTGATTTAACCCACTCGTTAGGGAGTTCGTCTGAGAAGCTTTACCCAGTAAATATTTTAGCTGCCAAATTTACACTAATCTTATTATTATAACTTATCCTCCCAAAAATTGCAAGAAATACACACCTCAAATCCTGTCCCTACTATATTTGCCAAAATGGAATGCTCCCAGACAATTTCTCTCTTTCCCCAGATAAAATCATCCTTTAGTAGGAATTAAGGAAAACGCTTCGCTACCGTTGAGATCATTACAAATTATTCAGAATATAACAATATTTCCGGAATATGAAAATACTTCCTGAATATAAAAATATCTCCGGAAATTGAAAGGGAATTTATGTACACGTATATAACAATCCCAAACTATTTATGTCACGTTTCAAAAGTATGATTTTTGGGTTTAGCGCTTCTATTCCCAGCGTTATCCTGTTTGCTAACCTTTATCCAAACAATGGACTTGCTGCTATACCGGCCAAGGAACCAGAAATTAGTGAGGCAATAGAAGTAACTATCTCAAGAGAGGTAAATAAGGGTGAGCGAAAAAATGGTTGGGGAAACAAAAAAACAGACGCGGAGACGCGGGGACGCGGGGACGCGGAGAATGGAAATGCCAACCAAAATTTCGTTCACCCCCCGGTAAACAGGAAGATATCTGCTCCGCAAACAGACTTGAATTCCATGATTGAAGGGGATTCAGAGCAATTAGCACAACAAACTGACCCCAACCGGGAGCGTTTCCTACAACCGTCTCCGGAACTTGAACCTCTACCCCCTGAATCAACTGAAACTGAGCCTGTTATCAGTCCTCCTACCCAGGAATCTCCCACCAACTCTTCAGATCTTGAACCATCGGAAGTGACGTTTTTAATCCGTAAGATAGAGGTAATTGGCTCTACAGTTTTTACTCCAGAGCAGTTTACTCCTGTCACCGAACCTTTCGAGGGACGCTCTGTTAACCTTACTGAACTCCAAAGTGTTACCGATGCCATTGACCAACTTTATTTGGATGCTGGTTATATTACTTCTAATGCTGTCCTAGCAGATCAAGAAATTATCGATGGTGTGGTCAAAATTCAGATAATTGAAGGTAGCTTGAGCGAAATTCAGGTTGAAGGGACTCAAAGACTCAATCCTAGCTATATTAAAGACCGTATTGGCCTAGGAGTAACTACACCACTGCGAGTTGATAGGATTGAAGATCAACTGCGTTTACTTAGAGCTGACCCCTTATTGGAAAATGTAGAATCGAGTCTACGCTCTGGTAACCAACTGGGTGAAAGTATCTTGATTGTGCGGGTTAAGGAAGCGAAGGCTTTTTCTGGTAATGTGAGTATAGATAACTACTCTCCTCCCAGTGTAGGTTCTGAAAGGTTGGGAATTTCCCTAGGCTATCTCAACTTGACCGGCACTGGGGATGACTTAGCTGCTTCCTATTACCGCTCTACCACCGGCGGGTCGAATATTTGGGACTTGAGCTATCGGGTTCCCCTTAATCCGATGAACGGAACCCTACAACTGCGTACTGTCATCGATCGCAATAAGATCACCGATCCGCAGTTCGATGAGTTGGGTATTACAGGGGAATCGGAATTGTATGAGTTGAGTTTTCGCCAACCCTTGATTCGCACTCCCCTAGAAGAATTGGCTCTCTCAGTTGGATTTAGCTACAAGGACGGTCAAACTTTT
>JAAHHL010001055.1 GCA_010672185.1 Caldora sp. SIO3E6
CGCTCATCAAGGAAGCCGATCCCGAGTTCGAGAAGCTCCTCGCCGAAGAGGAAGAGATCGAGCGCACCACCCGCGAGGATATCTCAGAAAAGATGGTGGGGGAAGCTGCTACCAGAGCCCAAGACAGTCTGGGTAATAGTAAAAATCCCACCTTTATGGTGCAAGATTTGGAGGAATTGAGTGGCAACTACCATACTGTTGTTTGCCTGGATGTACTGATTCACTATCCTCAAGATAAGGCAGCACAAATGATCTCTCACCTGGCTCAGCTAGCAGAGTCCCGCCTAATTCTCAGCTTTGCTCCTAAAACCTTGGCACTGACTTTGCTCAAAAAAATCGGTGACTTTTTCCCAGGACCAAGTAAAGCTACCCGTGCTTACCAACACCGGGAAACTGACATTATCAAAATCTTGGCAGATAATGGTTTTACGATTCAACGCAACGAGATGACTAGTACACGCTTTTACTTCTCCCGTTTATTGGAAGCAACTCGAACTCCCGAGTAGCAGGCTGGTGTAGGCTTCTAATCTGAAAATAGAAGTCAGGAGTCAGAAGTCAGGAGAGATGGATTTTCATGGATGGTGGTGAAAGTTTTTTTCATTGGTATCCCCTGGAATCGAGGCTTGGGAAAAAAGAATCCTCCTAAAGGAGCTTCTCTTATTTCCTACTTTCTGCGTCCTCAAAGTTATCAAAAAATTCATCAAAACTTCATCTAGTCTACATCTAAAAATTGTTACACCAACCGTAGACTAGAACTGTAAATGCACCGTGAGCAAGCCCTCGAATACCGGACGAGGGCTTTTTGTTGCGTTTGAGCCCATTCCGCACCCTAACTGGCATAATCGGTATTTTCGTAATTTTCAGCAGCAACTATGTCGCTTTTTATACTTAAAATCAACAACAGAAGCAGCTATGACAATTTATCGCGGAAGGCAGAAGGGAAAAGGTTGACAGATAAAGGTTTCAGCATTTTGCTTTGTCCTAATTGCTTTGGCGACTGCTATAATTCTTGATACCCCACACCCCAATACTGCTCGGATAAGCTCGAATCCCTCTCCCTCGCTTTCCTTCCTCCCACACTCCCCACACTCCCCACACTCTCTTAACCGAGCAGTATTGCCCCACACCCTACAAATCAAACTTTCAGTGGAGAGTCCGTCGAAATTGAGCAGGGGTCTGTCCAGTCCAACGTTTGAAGGCTCTACGGAATGCCCGGTCTTCTGAGTAACCCAACAGAAAAGATACGGCTTCAATACTGAGTCTAGAGTCGCTCAAGAATTGTCGTGCATTGGCTTCGCGAGCCTCGTCTAAGAGTTGGCGAATAGTGATACCATGCTCCTGGGTCAGACGTTGTAGAGCACGCAAACTCAGATGCATCTGTTGTGCTAGTGCCTCTGCACTATATTCAGAACGCTCAGCATTGTAAGCGATCGCTTCACGAACTTTAGCTAATTCCGGAGAATCGCTGGGAATTGCTAAACGTTCTCGCACTAGGTCTAGATGACCCTGAATATAATGAAATAAATGGGTATCTCGCTGCTGAGTTGGTTGCTCCAGAGCCTCTGAACGAAACACGAGGGCATTGTACGGTTGCTGAAATCTTACTGGAGTGCCGAAGAAATCCTCATAAACCTGGAGCGAACCAAAGGGCTGATGGGAAAAGTCAACCCGAATCAGTGCATTTTCCATCTCGATAAATTCCTTACCGAAGCGGGCTCCCAATGCCATTCCCACCTCCGCTGCATAGCCGCCGTCTTCTGCATCCATAGGGTGATACATCTGGAGAGCCGCTTCTGGGGGAGTTTCTACCAGTGCCATGTGTAATTCATCGGACATGAGCGATCGGTAACGGATTAAAGTCTGTAGAGACGATCGCAGATCTTGAGCATATCGGGCTGCGTGAACTACAGGACCAAAGTATGAGAAGGGGGCCGCACTAGCCATCTCTAGCGCCAAAGCTTCACCAGGGTAAGCTTCCCCCAGCAGTCGCCAGACAGCGGGAACCGTATTTTGGGGCAGGCGAGCATCTGGATCGATCAGATCAGTACGGGTTAATCCCGTAACAGCGGTAATCTGATCCATTGGTATTCCACGAGCAATTGCATAAACAATGGTACTAGCCACCAAACTAGCTAGCATTTGGGGTTGGTGCAACTTGTCGTGAAATGTCCGTTTTGGTTCGCCCATTGTCCTTATCAAACTTCTTCAAAACAGCGAAATTAGTAGATAGCAAGGCACTGATGGCATCTTAACCTGTTGGTTGTTGGTTGTTGGTTGCTTGTTGTTTGTACTTTTTCCCAGTAAAGCAAAAATCAAAGGAGTAGAATTATGAGTCAAGCTAATTTGAAGGAGCGATTTGATGTGAAACAGCTTCTCAAGAAACCCGGTGAAGGAGAGAAGACGGCAACTCACATGAATATCAAGGCGCGATCCAGAGATATGGGTGGTGATTTCTCAGTTATGGAGGGTGTGATTAATCCCAACGAGTTGCTTGCACCTCACACCCATAAGTTTGAAGACCAAATGGTTTTTGTGATTACCAGTGAGTTAGTGTTCGAGCTCGGTGGTGCAGACGGCTTAAGGTTTACAGCTCCCGCAGGCAGCTACGTGCAAAAGCCACGGGGTATTATGCACGCCTTCTGGAACATCACAGATACACCAGCGCGTTATATTGAGCTATCCGGCAGGAACGGTTTTGAAGGTTTCGTTGACTCTCAGCAACAGGGGACTCTTAAGGGTGCGGGAAATGCAGAGCGGGATTGGGGGATGATCTGGAACCTTGAAGAACTGGTACGGCTGATGAATGAGAACCAGCTCACAAGTCTTGCGGGGTTAGATGTGCAACACCTAACCAATCTGCCGAATATTCCAGAACCAGTAGCAAAACTGTTTAGAAATTTGAGTTTGAACTAATATCAATTCTGGCTACATTGGGATAATATTCATTCTGGTTGGGGCGCAATGCTTGCCATTGGTGTCAACTTAACGTGAAATCCTTTCCCCACCGGTCGTTTAAACGACCGGCTAATAGCTCAAGTCATCTAAAGATGACTCATATCAATCGGCTCAAACATCTTCAGTCCACTTTAAGTG
>JAAHHL010001056.1 GCA_010672185.1 Caldora sp. SIO3E6
TAGTAGATATCGGTATTGCCAACCCGTCTTCCCTCACCTTCGGCTATTTTCCTGACCGCAGCATTACTATTAACCCTCAGTTACTGACCCAAATCACTAATACTGGCACAGAAGTTAGGCTGCAAGCCAACAATGATCTTACCCTAAACAGTGCCATCATTACTAATAATCCCAATGGCCAAGGTGGTGATCTCACTTTCCAGGCTGGACGTTCGTTGCTACTCAATGCCGATATTACTACTGATAACGGCAATCTGAAGCTGATTGCCAACGAAACTACTGCCAATGGTGTGGTAGACAGTTTTCGTGATCCAGGTAATGCCACAATTACTATGGCACTTGGTACCACCCTTAATGCTGGCAGCGGTAATGTGAAAATTGTGCTGCGAGATGGTGCAGGTAAAACCCATAATGCTAGTGGTGACGTTACCCTGAGGACTATTATTGCTGGACAAACCATCGTAGAGAATAACGGTTTGACAGCAGGTAGCGATATTCTTACAGGAAATATTATTGCCCCTGCTGGCATTACCCTCTCCGCCGCTGGTGATATTCAGACAGCTCAAATCATCTCCGCCGGAAACCAACAAGGAGGGGAGATTAACCTCACTAGCAACAACGGTGGGATTAACATTACCGATTTGCTGGCGAGTTTTAGTGAAAGTGGATTTGCTGGAAATGTGACCCTCTCTGCTGCTGGTGATATCCAAACAGCTCAAATCAACGCCACAGGAAACCAACAAGGTGGGGAAGTTCGCTTCACCAGCAACCTCGGTGCTATTAAAACTACCAATATTGCTACTGTTAGTGCCAATGGAATGGGTGGGGATGTTAGTCTCTCTGCTGTTGGCAACATTGATATCAATAATATTTTTGCTAGTAGCTTAATTAGTAATGCTGGCAATATTCGCCTCGATAGTGGAGGTGACATCAACACGACTTTTGCTCTCATCTCCAACTCAACGATTGGTAAAGGTGGTGACATCTCTCTCAGTGCAATTAACAAACTCACCACAGGAGCCATTAACACTCAATCTGTATTTGGAGATGGAGGCAAGGTTAACTTGAGTGCTGGTGCGGATATTCAAGTCACTACCATTAATACTCAAGGAGGCACAGATGGTGCAGCGGCATCAGGGAAGGGAGGAAATGTCGAAGTTACCACTCCTGGCTTCTTTCGAGCCACTGGTTCCTTCCTTGATGCCAATCTTATACCTGCTAGCATTTCCACTGGCGGTGTCTCAGGTGGTGGCACGATCATCATCCGCCACGGTGGTGCAGGCATCACTCCCTTTACTGTTGGCAGTGCAGATATTAATGGAACTGCTGCTGCTATTACCACTGGCAATCTTCTGCCGATACAAACTATTACCCCCAATCAAACCTTTTTTAACACCCATACTCAGGGCGGAATTCAAATCATCTCTGTTGATGAACCTCTTTCTCCTCCAATACAATCATCACTTTCTACCCCGATACAATCATCACTTTCTTCCTCGATACAATTATCACTTTTATCCAGGAGGCAAGTAGCTCCAGCCGACGATCCATTTCAGTTCTTGGCATTTCTGATTGCAGACTTGGTAGAAGTTAATTTGGCAGTTAATCAAGACTTGGAGCAAAACTACAATATTATATTGAACCTTCTTGATGAACAACCTCTACAAATTGATCTGGAGCATCCCGATGTTAACTTCGACTTACTCAGAATTAATGAAGCTATCCCGGAAATTGAGGACAGTTTGACCGCTGAATATGAGGAATACTTAGGTGAAGACATCCTCAAAAAAGAAGTCAGTGTCGAAACTATTCGTCAAATCCTAACAACGGTTAAGGAGCAAACCAGCACTAATCCAGTTATTGTCTATGCCCTTACCCACCCAGAACAATTGGAATTGGTGATGGTTCTGCCAGAAGGTCCTCCCCTGCGCAAAATTATCCCAGAAGCCAATGCCACTGCTAGGCAGCAGACTTTAGAGGAGTTCCGAGAAGCTGTCACTGACTTAGCACGCCCCCGTCGCTACCGGAAACCAGCTCAGAAGCTGTACCAGTGGCTCGTTGAGCCTCTTGAATCTCAGTTGGAGGCCCTAGGTATCGACACCCTCATCTACTCTATGGATGTCGGTTTGCGTCTTGTACCTATGGCTGCTCTTCATGATGGTGAGCAATTTCTGGTAGAAAAATACAGCCTGGGTACTATCCCTAGTGTCAGCCTTACCAATAGCAGCTACACAACCCTGAAAAATTCCCAAGTTCTGGGGATGGGAGCTTCAAAATTCCAATCCCTCCGTCCTTTGCCCGCAGTGCCAGTGGAACTAGAGGTAATTACCCAGCAGTTGTGGTCAGGGAAACCTTTCCTCAATGAAGATTTCACTCTGAATAATCTCAAAACTCACAGTCGGCGTCAACCCTTTGAAATCATCCACCTAGCTACCCACGCTGACTTCCAATCAGGAGATACCAGTAATTCTTATATACAGTTGTGGGATACTCAACTGAGATTTGATCAAATACGGCAGATGGGTTGGTATAACCCACCCCAAGTCGAGTTATTAGTCTTGAGTGCTTGTAACACGGCGGTAGGTGATGTGGAAGTAGAGCTTGGTTTTGCCGGGTTAGCAGTGCAAGCTGGGGTAAAATCAGCCCTAGCGAGTTTGTGGCTTGTCAATGATGAAGGAACTCTGGCGCTGATGAGTGGGTTCTATGAACAGTTGAGAAAACCAGAGGTAACAATTAAAGCAGAGGCGCTGCGGCAAGCCCAAATTGCCATGCTGCAAGGGCAAATTCGTCTGGAAAACGGTAAATTGCAAGGGCTAGAACAATTAGGGGAAATCCCTTTACCACCAGATATGGCAGCACGAGGCAATCAAAAGTTATCCCATCCCTATTATTGGGCAGCTTTTACGATGATAGGAAGTCCGTGGTAACGGGAAAAAGGGAAGTGTGGGAGGACAAGTAAGTGTGATACTAATGTTTAATTTAATTAGCGCGATCGCATACTAATTTTAGTGTTACATTTACCAAAAACCGCACAACCACCGTGGAATTAATTCCACGGCTAATAGCTTAAGTCCACTTAAGTGGACTTGTGAT
>JAAHHL010001057.1 GCA_010672185.1 Caldora sp. SIO3E6
TACATGATGGAAATGTTAATAAGTCAGCTGGTCAGGAAATATTAGCACCTGCATCTGGATATGTTTACTTTAGCGATAGCTATCCTGACTTCGTTTGCTTGAGCATTGATGCTAATCGTAGTCTTTCGATTGGTCATATCGACCGTTCTCCGTCGCTTACGAGTGGAGCTTATATCGAGCAAGATACTGTTTTAGGTACTCTTTCTTATGCAAATTCGATCAATGGTGGATATGCTCATATCCATATAGAAGGAAAGAACAGTAGCAATTGCGGGGGAACTTCTATTCCTTTTACTGAAGCCAACGGCTTGAGATTTAATGGTGTCGGAGATTTACCAGATCTTCTTGGTGAAAATGATCATTTCAGGATGCCGTTGACAAGACCGTAGTTTGTCGGGTGGGCATTGTTTGGTGAGGATATTCGCTTAAAGTTCCAATAGCCTCGACTTCTTCTGTGAAGTTGGGGCTATATTAGTTTTTTAATGAACCACAAAGACACAAAGTTCACAAAGTGGGAGTATCTTGCTTACTAACCAACTCGCAAAGCTTCAATATCTTCCCTCGACAGTTGGGTGATGGCCATAATTGTCTCTGTATCTAGACCTTGTTGTATACAGGAGAGAGCAATCTCTATTTTCGTTTGTTCACGACCTTCTTGTCTGCCTTCTTCACGCCCCTCCTGTCTACTTTCTTCACGACCCTCTTGTCTACCTTGTTCAAAACCTTCTTGTCTACCTTCTTCGATTCCCTCCTCTCTTGAGGTTGCCACCACATTCTGCAAATCTCTGTAGTATTTCAAGCTATTTTCATAAGCTTCTTGCTCTACGGCAGAAAAGTTGGCGATTTCCGAAACTTCAAATAATCGCTCAAATACTACCTCTTGTAAGGCTGATGGTGGTGCTTCTAACTCCGATAAATGCTTCAATAAAAACAGCCACTTCTCAAAATGACTTTCTAATTGGTCAACGGTTTTGGTAAACTTGGGCAGTTCCACATAGATAAATTTCAACTTATCGTAGAAGACCTTTCCTTTTTGATTTTTTAGTTCTACGGTATGCAACAGGGTCTCTTCTTCTTTATGGTCATCAAAGATAAAGTCCAAGATGCCGATCGTATATACGGAGGACAATTTATAGTTCCACTCTCCTTTGAGGGCCTGTTCTTGAATGGGAAAGGTGGCATAATAAACACTCCGGTCTTTAAAGTAGTTCTGCTTCGCCTTTTGGAGCTCGACGATAAATCTTTCTCCAGTTGTGCTTTGACAATAAATATCGAAGATTGCTTTGCGGTCTAGGGGAGTGTTGCCCAAATTTTCATTATTTTTGTAGCTGACATCTTGCACCGTATGCTGGGGAGGCAACATCACATTCAAAAAGTCGATCAATAGTTCCTTGTTAGGTTCAGTACCGAACAACCGTTTGAATCCGAAGTCGGTGAGTAAGTTGATATATCGGTCTTGATTAGGATAACGGTTTTGAACAGACATCGGTGATTGAGAAGTTAGTCAAGTGCAAATTAGGTAGATTAATAGTCTATATGCTCACACCTTCTCCATTGTTAATGATAGTAGCAAAAAATAATTTATTTTGCAATCAACTTACTGACATCTTGCCAGTTTCTCATAGTAGACCGACACAGCTAAAAATGTAGTTTAGATTTTCGGTGTGTCAGTCCACTACAAAATTTACTGCCCATGATATTGGATAATATACTTCAACCCAGCCTAAAAACCAGAAAATAACGATGATAGACAACAGCAATAGTCGCAATGATTGGCAAAAATTTTCTCCAGAAAACATTCCGAGTAAGAGTAGCATCCCTCAATTAGAACAATTCTTAGATAGGGTTAGCAAACAACTGCCGAAGCAACAATCACCAAGGCTCCTGGATCTGGGATGCGGCAATGGAGCGATTAGCAAACAGCTATATGCAAAGGGATTCTCGGTTACAGGCATTGATATCAATGTAAATGCCATCGAAGCTGCTCAAGAATCCCTGGCAGTAGCAGACGAAGGAAACCCTCATCAATTGAAGTTTTTTGCAGGAGATATTGCCTCGGAGAAGGGACTGCTAACGGAGCCGCAATTATTTGATGTGGTTATTTGTCAACTCGTAATCTCGATCATCGGTAATGTCGATGATCGAGTTAATCTTTTGCGCAACATCTTTAGAGCTCTTGAGCCAGATGGATGGCTTTACCTATCTGCATCTGGTGTCTCTGATACCATCAATAACCAATATCAAAAACTTTACCATGCTGACTACGAATCGACAAGGGAGCACTACACCTATTTTTCTCGCAATGAAAAGGGGGAGGTTCTTTATACAACTCATCACTTTTCCGAAACGGAATTAAAATCGATCATCTCTAAAGCAGGTTTTAATCGAATTGAAATCCAACGCAATAGGGAAGTAAGTAGTCGGCGACCTGATGAAGCAGCTTACTTTTATTATGTCACCTGCCGCAAGCCTGCCTCACTTTTAAGTAATAAGCAGTAGTAGGACTTCAGTCCAAAAAGAAACAATCGTTTACTGTAGAAGGGGTCATAGTTGAATGGCATACTTGATAAGCCGAAAACTTTAGCAAAACTACCACCACCATGTCAGAACAGACCAAGAGTGATTCCGCACAACCGCATCCCCAGGAAGAATTCCTCGAATCATCAGTAGGAGTGAGCATTCCCATCGCACCAGAGGGATTTAAATCTGGTTTTATTGGTATTGTCGGACGCCCTAATGTAGGTAAGTCTACCTTAATGAATCAATTGGTGGGACAAAAAATTGCCATTACTTCCCCAGTGGCACAGACGACGCGCAATCGCCTGCGGGGTATCCTCACAACACCGGCAGCACAGTTAATTTTTGTGGATACCCCTGGAATTCACAAACCCCATCACCAGCTTGGCAAGGTGTTGGTGCAAAATGCACGGATTGGTATCGAGTCGGTGGATGTGGTACTGTTGGTCGTAGATGGAGCAGTAGCCGCTGGAGGAGGCGATCGCTTTATTGTTGATTTGCTCCAGCGTAGCAAGACACCAGTAATTCTAGGTATTAATAAATCCGATCTACAAACCTCA
>JAAHHL010001058.1 GCA_010672185.1 Caldora sp. SIO3E6
GTATCAAATGGGCTCAAAAAGCTGGCATTGTTGTGGAAAATCCCTGGGTAATCTTCAAGCTGAAAGCTGAAAGCTGACGGCTGAAAGCTAAAAACTGATAGCTAATGACTTCCTGAAGCAGACCCTACTTATGCTGACCATCACGATATCTGTGGTGTTTGACGTGAGGGCAGTCTTGCAATACGTCTCGCGAAGGAGCTAAGACTGAGGCCACTGCTGGAATAGTGCTCAGCTTTAGTGCAATCGAGCTTGCTTTAGGTTGGGTTGAGTAGCTCAAGCTTTTGGATAAAAACCAACAATTTATGCTCCACGAAACCCAACATCCTAGACAATCAATCTGGTCTGCCTGGTGAACGTCGATATCAGACAATACGAGGCTCACTCTGGCTTCTGAATCAGTCGCTCTAACTGGCGCTGTTTTGCCTTGGGGTCAATGCTCAACAATCGCACGTAGTCGCCAGGGTGATTGGCCAAAAACTCTTTAACCTGGGCTAGCACCTGAGCCTCATGGGCATCGGAAATCGTAGGGCCACTCTGCCAGGAACCAACCTTGAATCGTCGCACATTGGCAAATTCCAGGCCAATGTGGTGACCCTGGCGGAGTTGTTGTCGGATCGTGTCTACGATGTCTGCCTGTAAAGGGTGAGCTGCTTTGCCATTTTGAGGCATAGACTGAGAGCCATTACTGGGGACTGGCTCCTGCACAGAGGTGACGCAGGCGATATCGTTAGCACAGAGATACCCCGCACGTAAGGCTTGATTAATTTGGACTACGTGGTGAGAAAAGGTGCGATCGCTATCGTTAGCATCTGGCAGCCGCTTAGCTGCCTGCTGAGTCGTAATCACCGATCCCGACGGCACATACTTACCGGGGGGAATCTCCACATCCTGAATTAGGGCGTGCATCATCACAATGCAACCGTGACCAACCTGGGCATTAAACACCGTCGAGCGAAAGCCAATAAAACACTCATTCCCAACGTAAGCTGGACCGTGGATCAACGCCATATGGGTAATGCAGGTATCATGACCAATCCACACCGAGTAGGCTTGCTGATCGTCTCCTAAGATTCGTCCCTGCTCTAATCCATGAATGACCACCCCATCCTGAATGTTGGTATTCGCACCGATGTAAAAGGGAGCCCCTTCGTCTGCACGAATGGAGGTATTGGGGGCGACGATTACATTTTCCCCCAGTTGCACATCCCCAATTAGACTGCACTGGGGATGGACATAGGCAGATGCGGCAATGGTTGGCCGATCCAGATCGTGGTCCCAGGGGGTGGGTGGGGCAGGTTGATGACGCAACGGCATGATATTGTCCTCGGTTCAAAGTTGAGTTGGATTGGGCGCATCCCCATAGACGGCGACGGGGTTAAAAGTCTTGGTAGTTTCTGTAAAGGTGAGGGTAAAGGGGCGATTCGCCGTCAGATCGCCCCCGCCAGTGGAAATCTCTCGGTAAAAGCAAGAGCGATAGCCCACATGGCAACTGGCCCCTGAACCGGCTACCCTGACCTTCATCCACAAACAATCCTGGTCGTCGTCAATCAACAATTGCTGCACGGTCTGCACCAGCCCACTGGTGGCTCCCTTGTGCCAAATCTGCTGACGGCTGCGGCTGTAGTAGTGGGCTTCACCAGTTTTCATGGTTTTCAGCAATGCGGCTTCATTCATGTAAGCGTGCATCAATACCTCGCCAGTTGCAGCATCCGTGGTGACAACAGGGATGAGCCCATAGGCGTCAAACTTAGGAGCCAGGAGCATTCCTTCTTCGACGGCTTCAACTGAAGTCCGGGCAGTAAAGGGTGATGACATAGTGGAGAGAACTAAGTATAATAATGATTGTCGCATATAGAGTAACCATTTTGGCCATGGCAGGTGAGGAAATCTGCTCAGTCACCATGCCTGAATCAACGTCTAGGTTATGGCCAGCGTCCTCCCCAGGCTAGCACCAGGGAAAACCTGATCGCGGCTCGCCTGCCGAGCCATCAGCCCCACCGCAAACTGCACCGACTGTTGTGGGGATGGTGAGTGCGGTGGACAGGGCAGCAATACCCCGGCCTGGTACACACCCTTCAAGATTTGCAGAGGTGTCAAAACAATTCAAAATTATTAATTAAAAATTCAAAATTAACCTCCAGCTAAAGCAAGAGGGTTGTAATAAAGATGTGCTGCGCTCAATCGCTCTACCTCAAAAGGAGACAATCGAGGTTGTCGAGGCATCCGCGTCAATACGGCATACAGTTCAGCGAGAGTATGGGTTGAGACGTACCCCTTCAACTCATCATTCAAAGTAGCCTGAAACCAGGGTAGAGAAGCAATGTGCAGGGGATGGTCTTCCAGAAAAGCAGCAACCAATGAAGAAGTATCAAAGAGAACGTGTTTTACCATTGCATCAATGAGTTTAAACTCAGATCTTGCACCTGATGTTGAAAACCGGATTTTGAGCAAAATTGCAACGAATTCAATAGGGTTTCAGCCTCTCAAAATCCGGTTTTTTGGATTTTTTGGGCTTGGTGCAAGATCTGAGTTAAACGTTCATCTCTCACTTTATTGACTTCAGCGTTCCAAGATATATCAGATGCCCCACTCGATTTTACAACCCACATCTCTCCATCTTGCCTGAGATTTGGATAATCGGCATAGTCAATAGGTTGCTCTTGACCGTTTTGATACATAGGAGTCGATGAGAAATCTGAGGACTCTGACCATTTTGTAACCAGCACTAAGATTTGCCTCAACGTCTTTTCTGGAAGCAATTCTAACCGCTGGACAATTTGCTCAACTAATGGACTCATAGACGTTCTTCATCTTAATGAATAGGTTGGTACTATCGTTATCATAACGCTTTTGACGCTCCCCATAGATAACATTCTGAACGAATGTTCAAGAAATCTAGGGGATTTTTAAGAGATAAAAATCCTTAAAGGGTTCGCCAAAAACCCCCTACTCACTCGCTGGAAATCCAGTCCGTGCATACATTTAGCCAAAATATTGGCACATCCATTCATATCGCTTGAAACAAGATGTTTATCTTTTGTTCTATACAATCCACGCTTTATTCTCTTTCCAG
>JAAHHL010001059.1 GCA_010672185.1 Caldora sp. SIO3E6
GGAGAAGACAATGACCTACTCTACGGCGAACTTGGTCGTGATACCCTGAATGGAGGGGAAGGTAATGACGTACTCTACGGAGGACTAGACCAGGACCGCCTCAATGGTAATCTTGGGGATGACGTACTCTTCGGTGGCTTAGGGAATGACACCTTAGCTGGTAATCAAGGTAATGATACCCTCAATGGGGATAGGGGTAATGACCGACTTCAGGGAGATGATGGCGATGACCGACTCCTGGGGGGAGAGGGAGATGATACCCTTAGGGGCAATCAAGGCAATGACCAACTAGAAGGGGAATTAGGCAACGATTCCCTCAGAGGTGGCACAGGGTTAGATACTCTGGATGGAGGAGAAGGAGATGACTTCCTCAAGGGAGAAGCCGGGAATGACTGGCTCCAAGGTGGCATCGGTGCTGATACCCTGAAGGGGGGAGATGATGAAGATGTTCTCCTGGGATATATCGGCAATGACCTCCTGTATGGAGGGGCAGGGAATGACTTGATTGATGGTGGGGTCGATATTGATACCGTTAGTTATCTATATGCACCGGGTTCAGTAATTGTTAATCTCGATGAGGACAATAGCTACAGTCGTACCAATACCCCCAATAATCTCATACCAGAATTTGCGATAGCGGCGGGTACTGCCCATGATGGCTATGGTAGTACAGATACTCTACATTTTCTAGAGAATGCCATTGGTTCAGATTTCAGTGATATCCTCATCGGCGATAGTCAGGATAACTTCCTCTCCGGAGAAGCCGGGAAGGATTATTTGGTTGGTGGTGCTGGGGCTGATACTCTCCAGGGAGGAACCGGAAATGACACTGTTTCCTACTACAATTCCACCACCGGTGTCGTAGCTAGTCTAGCCACAGGTACTGGTAATGCTGGGGATGCAGCGGGAGATGTCCTTCTCTGGATTGAAAATCTCGAAGGTTCCATCTACCACGATATCCTCGAAGGCAATGGTAACAGCAATATTCTGATTGGGAACCAAGGAAATGATACCCTGACAGGAGGCGGCAACCAAGACCTGTTTATTATTCAACAAGGGGTCGGCACAAAAACCATCACCGATTTTGGCGGCTTAGGCAAGAGAAATAACCCATCGCCAACGGTTATTGCAGAAATCGATACCCTGAAATTTACCGGTGCAGGGTTAACGGCACAAAACCTGCTCTTGACTCAAGTAGGCAGTGACCTGATGATTAACTTTGAGGGCATTGATAACACCCAGGTTGTCCTAGAAGATTTTACCCTCGAAGATCTGGAGAATCTGAACAAGTCAGGCAGTCGCTTTGGCGGGTTAGGTAACATGATCTTTGATGGACAAGAACAAGCTACCGATAGCTTCGATGTCCTCAATGCCAACCAAGACCGCAGACATGTTCTTCGTCGTAATACGGTGACCTTCCTCAACGATCTGGATAATATCACCAAAGGATTTAACCGTTCCAATGATGTAATTAATGCTCAAGGAGGCAATGATTGGCTTCGGGGATTTAGTGGAGAGGATATTCTCCGAGGTGGAGAAGGGAACGATACTTTAGAAGGAGGAGATGGAGCGGATCAACTGATTGGTAATATAGGGGATGATTTACTCAACGGTGGTGAGGGCAGTGATACCTTAGAGGGAGGCAGTGGTAGTGATATCTTTGTTCTGACTGCTCAATCTGGGTTTGACACTATTAACGACTTTGAGATTACCCAGGATTTCCTGAGTCTATCTGGTGAGTTAACCTTCAATGATTTGTTGATTACTCAAGGTACGGTTGCCGAGATTAATGATACTTTAATCACAATCCAAGACAGTGGTGAGTTACTAGCTGTCATTAGTGGAGTTCAAGCCGACAGTATTACTAGTACACATTTTACGGTGATTTAGCGCGAGAGGAGCGATCGCTTACGGTTTGTAAGGGCGGGTTCACCGGCATTGGTGTCAAATTAAGGTGAAACCGAAAAATTTGTCCAATTCTCCATTTCCAATTCGACCTTCTCCCTTGACTCCAAGATTTTAACGGTAAGCGATCGCCACCAATCAAATTAACTCCCTAAAACCTACCACCTACCACCTACCACCTACCACCTATTCTTTCCCTGAAAATTATAGCAGTCGCCAAGGCGGTTAGGACAATGCAAAATACTGAAACCTTTACCAGTCAATCTCTTCCCTTCTGCCTTCTGCCTTCTGCCCTCTGCCTTTTGCTATACAAGCCCCAATTAATCACTTCCCCTTGACTTTCCTTATGCATTGACCCTAAACTAAAACTAGCACGCAATAGTAAAAAGGCAGAAAAATGAACAACAAAACCCACGTCGGCAGCACAGAAGCATCTTTTATGCTTGGCCTCTCTGAAGCCAGAGTCCGCCGCCTTCTAGGTCAAGGGCGAATCAAAGGTGCGACCAAGCAAGGTCGGGTTTGGATGATTCCTTTATATAAAGGAATGCCTGTAGTCATCGCCGGACGCCGAGGACCAAAAGGCACCTGGTACAAGCGCCCTAGACAAGTGGAAACCTGCGTTGTTATCAACCGGAGAACTATTGCCAGCAATGCGAAGAATAATCAAAACGAGCCGCCGATTGTAGTCAAACAAGGCAAACATAGCCATCAATGCCATCAATTAGATATCAAAGGCCCCTGCCGCCTAGTCTATACGCCCTACAGTCCAGGACCCTGCAATGCTCGCTTGTGGATTGAAGCCGCTGCCCATGTGCCCATGGTTAGAAGAAGTTTTTAGTGCGCCCCTACGATGTACCTTGTTCAATCACAACAGAAGATCAAGGTGTACTCACCCCACCATCAACAAGGCGTTTAGCTTACTCTTCAAATCTGACGACACCATCAAAGGCTTATAAACCTCACCCTCATAGGGTTGCCAGACATATCCCGGACTAAATAGGGCTTGCTGAATAAGTAACAAGTAACAAGTAACAAGTAATAAGTAGGGCTTGCTGAATAAGTCTTTAGCTATCAGCTGTCAGCTATCAGCTTTCAGCTTTCCGGATTTTAACCCCGAACATTATTGATTTAACCAGGTATTTACCGACAATGGTGCAAGGTTCTTG
>JAAHHL010000106.1 GCA_010672185.1 Caldora sp. SIO3E6
CGTTTAGAAAACATACCCACAGAGACACCAACCTTAAACCAGACTGAAGTTCCCCCGCTACCAGATTTATCTGAGTCCAATACCATCAGGAGTCTCCAACCAAGAGTTTTCTGGAGGTACGGATTTACCTTCGGCACTTTTACCACCTCCTCCGCTACCAGGAACTGCTCCACAGGCGGCGTCACGAGCAACAACGAACATTCCTCAAACAAAACCACCTGTGATAACGCCACAAGAATCCCCTTCTGTGAAGTCAGTAGAGGCAGCTTTACCTCCAGCACAGAAGGATCGTTTCTATTATGTTGTAAGTAATTATACTGGTGCTCAGTCTTTAGAGCTGGCAAAGACAATGGTTCCTGATGCCTATGTACGTAAGTTTCCAGAAGGTTCACAGATTCAATTAGGAGCCTTTGATACTGAAACCCAGGCAAAAACTTTAGCTGAGCAACTCCAGCAGGAGGGAATTTCTGCATCGGTATACCACACTCAAGAATAGCTTGTCATTGGTTATTAGTCATTTGTCCTTTGTACCAATGACTAATGGTGCTTGCATTACGTGGGATGAGCTTAATTCCGACATTCCGCACCCTAACTGGCACAATCGGTATTTTCGTTAAGTTGACTATCAACTAGCACTTTTGGGCAGGAAGTTTTTACACTGGATGAATAGTGTCTTGTCTGAAGCTGGCTCACAAGAGTGAAACTAGTTTCACACCTACCTTTGTAAATTCCGAGAGGATAGACAGCGTCATGGGATTATTCGATCGCCTCAGTAGAGTCATCAGAGCTAACATCAACGATATGGTTAGCAAGGCTGAAGATCCAGAAAAGATTCTGGAGCAAGCCATTGTTGACATGCAAGAAGATCTGGTACAACTGCGCCAAGCAGTAGCCAGAGCAATTGCTACTCAAAAACGCACTGAACAGCAATATAATAAAAATCAACAAGAAGCCAACAATTGGCATCAAAGAGCCCAACTGGCACTCAGCAAAGGGGATGAAAATCTAGCCCGTGAGGCACTGCAACGTAAAAAGACCAATAGCGAAACTGCTACTACAATTAAAGTACAGCTAGATCAGCAAGTGGCTCAGGTAGATACCCTCAAGCGTAATCTGATTGCCCTGGAGAGCAAGATTTCTGAAGCGAAGACAAAGAAAGATATGCTCAAAGCAAGAGTCAGTGCGGCTAAAGCCAATGAACAGTTGAGCAACACCATTGGTCGATTGGGTAATAGCTCAGCGATGGGAGCTTTTGAGCGCATGGAAGAAAAAGTGATGGAGATGGAAGCTCGTTCTGAGGCAGCTGGCGCTCTTGGTGGCAATGACTTAGAAAATCAGTTTGCCCAACTCGAAGCTGGTAGTGATGTGGATGATGAGTTAGCAGCAATGAAAGCGCAGTTGACTGGTGGTTCTGTCTCACAGGGAGCTTTACCAGCCTCAGGAGGACAAAAATCTTCACCATCTAATTCAGAAGTGGACAATGAATTGGATGAGTTGCGCAGGCAACTTGACAACTTGTAACCGTCAGCTGATTTTTGGCTATGTCCCTTGTAATATTTAAAACTGGGTAGTCTAGTCAACACCAATCCGAGGACTCGTTGAAGCAAGAATCCTCGTTCTTTTAAGTCGAGGAGTGTCAATAAGATGCGCACAAAGCCCATGATTATCAATCATGGGGAGACAGTGCGCTGCCAAATTTATGCACTGTCCTGAATAAATACGTTTCCGTGCTATAATGTCACTGCTAGCTTGGTGTGGGTGTGAATTCGCCAGTATCACCAGTCAATCTATGACGTGAGTTCACTGTAGCAGTAAGAGAGCGAATAACTTATCCATTGTATTGGTCAGCAAATGTGAGCAAAAAGGTATCCCTTTTGTGAGTAGCGTTATTTTTATTGAAGATACCGAGTTTGAAACCGAAGTCTTAAAAGCACAGCAGCCGGTGCTAGTGTATTTTTGGGCACCTTGGTGTGGTCCTTGTAAATTGGTATCACCATCTGTGGAATCGGTTGCTGATACCTACAGCGATCGCCTGAAAGTGATTAAGATGGAAGTAGACCCTAATCCAGAATCTCGAACAACTTGTCAAGTCGAAGGAGTCCCAGCTCTGAGATTATTTAAGAATGGTGAATTGATAGAGTCTCACGAGGGAGCCATTGGTAAACAAAAATTACAGGCTATGTTAGAAACTCACCTCTAATCTGAAAATAGACGCGGAGGCACGAAGACACGGTAACGCGGTAACGCGGTGACACGGAAACAAAGAAATTTTCATCCTACCCCCGCTGAAAACACTGCGCGAACGTTGTGAAGAAAGTTTATGGGAGTCTAACTTAGTTAACAAACAACAAACAACAAACAACAAATAACAAATAACAAACGACAAAACATGCAGTTTGCTCAGCGTTTACAACCTCTGCAATCCAATGTGTTTGCTGATATGGATCAAGCAAAGGCAAAAGCTAGAGCTGTTGGTAAAGAGATTATTGACCTATCTTTGGGTTCTTCTGACTTGCCAGCTTCAGAGTATGTATTGTCAGCAATTAGAGAATCTTTGTCTGACTCTACCACTCACGGTTACTTGCTGTTTCATGGCACTCAAGCTTTTCGTCAGGCTGCAGCAAGTTGGTACAGCCAAAAATTTGGTATATCAGTTAATCCTGAAACAGAAGTATTACTCCTAATTGGTTCCCAGGAAGGTACTGCTCATTTACCTTTGGCAGTACTCAACCCAGGGAATTTTGCTCTGTTGCAAGATCCTGGCTATCCTTCCCATGCCGGTGGTGTTCATCTGGCTGGGGGTCAAATTTATCCGATGCCCTTGTTAGCAGAAAACGAGTTTTTGCCGGTATTTGAGGATATTCCTGTCTCAGTGCTAGAACAAGCGAGACTGATGGTGTTAAGTTATCCTCACAATCCTACCTCAGCAATCGCTCCTTTGTCGTTTTTCCAGAAGGCAGTTGCTTTTTGTCGTCAGCACAACTTAGTCTTAGTTCATGATTTTCCCTATGCTGATCTAGTGTTTGCAGGAGGGACAGAAGTAGCAAATCCTCAATCCCTTGCTCCCTCAATTTTTCAAGCCGACACCAGTAAAGAACTCTCAATAGAATTTTTTAGTTTTTCTAAGTCCTACAATATGGGAGGATTTAGGGTAGGTTATGCCATTGGTAATGCTGAGCTGATCAGGGCTTTGCGACAAGTAAAAGCAGTGATTGATTTTAACCAGTACCGAGGAATTTTAAACGGTGCGATCGCCGCTTTAACTGCTTCTCAAGAGAATGTTAAGCAAGTGGTAGCTATTTTTCAACAGCGACGGGACACTTTTATTCAGGCTTTACATCGTATTGGCTGGCAAGTGCCTACTCCTCAAGCCACGATGTATGTTTGGGCAAAGTTACCAGCACCTTGGACATCGAATTCTATGGGATTCTGTACTCAGTTAGTAGCTCAAACAGGTGTTGCGGCTGCTCCAGGAGCAGGTTTTGGTAAAGCTGGTGAAGGATATGTTCGGTTCGCCTTGGTCCGAGAGTCTGAAGTTTTAGAAACGGCGGTGGAGCGAATGGCAGGATTTTTGCGCAATATGGTGTAGTGGCGTGTCACGGCACTACAAGAGCCGCTATCAGCTTCTTTACGCTGATGCCGTAGGCAATTGCACTTGCCATATAATTAAAATATAGTTTTTCTTAATTCAACAAGATTAACAGATATGAAAACACTGCCAGTAGAAAAAGAGCAATTTATGATGCGAGTCTCGGAAATCGTTGACCAATTGATGTCACGCCAGAAGATATTCCAAGAACGATTAGATCGGAGTACCATAATTAAACTATTGATACATCTTTTGAAAAGACTCTTTACTCCAGAAGAAATTGACGCTATTGATAATCAACATTTAACTAACAGAATTGAAAAGATTATGCTCCTTGAAGCCGTGTCTGGGACATTGAACGAGTTGACACCCGCCCAAATTGAAATTTTTGATGCAGCGGTAGAAGGTAGATAGTTATTATGGGCTATCTATTAGATACAAATATTGGGTTCTTCAGGAGATATTATGCTAAATTATCACAAACACAACCAAATATACTGCCGCACAATGATGCATGGCTATTTAGCTCTCATTTAGACAAAAAATAAATTTAAAGAAAGCTCAAATCTATACATGAAAAAAGTTTCAGCTAATAAAAGCTAACAATTTAGCATAATATGTCCTGAAGAACCAGATTTGCGATATATAGTTCTTGAAGGCTGGACAATACAAGCTTAATTTATACAAAAAAATGCGATTCCTTAAATTAAGGCTGTAGGTTGGGTGTAGCGTTGTTACCTCTTTTGACAAAAATCTCAGGGAACGACCAAAAGCGAAACCCAACAGTAAAGATTTGACGTTGGGTTTCGCGAAAGTTTCACCCAACCTACAAGATTATGCTCAGCTCCCCAGCGATGGGATGTTTTTTATTTGGAAGTCCCTAAGGTGTGGGATTAGGATATTTGGCGTGAACTGCATCAATTTCTGCTATGATTTCATTATCCAAATTTACCTCCACACTACTAAGATTTTCCTGGAGTTGCTCCATCGTAGTAGCACCGATAATGGTACTGGTGACAAACCAGCGCGATCGCACAAATGCTAACGCCATCTGAGCAGGACTGATACCATATTGGCTAGCTATTGCGACATATTCCTTGACTGCTTCAGCCAAATTGCTTTTCTCATAACGTTGACCAAATCCCTTAAATAAAGCCAGTCGAGAATTCTCTGGTATACCATTGATATATTTGCCAGTTAACATACCAAATGCTAGAGGACTATAAGCTAGCAATCCTAGATGATGGAAACGGCAAGCTTCTGCTATGTGAGTATGAAATACCCGGTTGGTTAAGTTAAAGGCATTCTGAATGGAGACTACCTTGGGCAATTCTAATTGCTTTGCCAGATGGGAAAATTCACAGACACCCCAAGGTGTCTCATTACTCAAACCCAAGTAGCGAATTTTACCAGCGGTGATCAGGTCAGCAAATACTTCCAACTGTTCTACAATTGGTACAGTATCCCGCTCTTGGGAAGGATCATAACCTGGAGCACCAAATAAGGGAACATAGCGGTCAGGCCAGTGGATTTGGTATAAATCAATATAGTCTGTTTGCAAGCGTTTGAGGCTATCTTCGACAGCTTGCTCAATATTAACTCGGTCAATTCGGCGCTTTTCCCCTCTAATCCAAGGTATTTGAGGATTAGGCCCTGCTATCTTACTAGCAATAATCAGTTGCTCTCGCTGCTGTTTTACCAACCACTTACCAATGTACTCCTCGGTTTTTCCTTGAGTTTCTGCCCGTGAAGGCACTGGATACATTTCTGCTGCATCAATAAAGTTGACTCCTTGGGCAACAGCATAATCGAGTTGCTCACTTGCTTCTTCTAAGGTATTCTGCTGGCCATAAGTCATTGTACCCAAACAGATTTCAGATACTAATAGATCGCTATCACCAAGTTGTTTATATTCCATCAGCTTTCTTTTTGTTAATTTGTGATAAATTTTATACAACTGCACTGGCAAGATGCCAGTTCCACAATTTATTTAAGAAGATTGATAACGAGGAAAACTTGGTAACTCAATTGCTGCTAATGACTTGAGCTTTTTAGGACGACGTAGAGGATATAGTGTCGGTGAAGGCCAACTAGATTGGGGTAAGAGCACTTCTTCTAGGGTTGCTGATTCCTGATTGTCTTCTGACTCTTCCCTCGCAATTTGAGCCTCATTATCTACTCCCCAAATATCTTCTGCCGACGGAGACTCGTCAGTGTCCATTAGGAATAAATCTAACTTATCAGCTTCATCTAGGTTAGTTTCTGATTCTGAGCTGGCATCTCCTTCAGATTCAGCTACATTGGCAAGAGGTTCTGATAGACCAAATGCTTCCGCTAGGGAGTTCATTTGCTCGAGTATTTCCTTCTCCGCTTCCAATTCTTGGGCGACACTTTCCTCCACTCCAGCAAATGTAGCATCAACTGAGTCAGCACTATCCCCAGGAGCAAATTCCTCAGGTTCTGTAGTTGGTATGATATCCGTTATTTGTTCTTTTAGGGCATCTATTTTTGCAGGCAAATCAAACTTAATTGGTTGCTGCCATAAGGGATCGACATGGGAGGGGTCTGTTGGGATTAAATCTTCGCTTGACCAAGGTTGAATTGGTTGAGTTTTGGGAATAGAATAGGGATCATTATTATTTTTTTTCAATTGAGGTTGTTGCCCACTAGCAGTTATGGGTGGGGTCATTTCGAGAGATTTTTCTAAAGCTGCTTTGAACTGTAAGGTTTGGCGTTGCTGTCGGTAAAGGCGTGATCTGAGTTCTCGACAGGTATTTGCTGCTTGTAACAACTGTTGAGACTGTTCATTGTAGCGTTGCTGGGTAAGAGCACATTCCCGCTCTAGTTGAGCTACCCTTTGTTGAGAAGATTCTAACTGCTCAGATAAGGTTTCAATTAAAATTTGCTGGCGTTGGGCAGCTTGATGAGAAGATTCGAGGGTATGAAAGAGACGGGTTAATTGCTCTTTGAGAGTATGGAGTTCCTCTGTTTGTTGAGTAAGTAAATTTTCGTGCTCGTAGTCTTGCTGTCGTTGTAATAGTAACTCTTCCTGTTTATCCCTTAGAGCCTGCTGTAGCTGGCTGACTTGCTCTCGTAAGCGACGGTTCCGTTGGCGCATGTTTTGAGCTATGGCAAACAAATCAGAGTCACTAGGTTGTTCTTGTGTTGCCTCTGGTAGTTCACTGCTAGCTAATGATGCACTTATTTCATAGTATGAATCATCTGAGTCGGTTAACTGCTGGTGGCTCGATTCTAAGACCATATCCTGAGACTCAGGCAAAGCAGAGATGTTGACTATTTGAGAGTTCTCTGGTACTTCTGTATCATCAGGTACAGTCACTTCACTGTCATCCATTGATGCAGTTCGTTCCAAGGGTATTTGGTTATTTGGGGTGTCAGCTTCACTCATGGCTCTTCTTCGAGAAGATCAGCAATTGACGACTAGTGCCGCTGCGCAGAATTAAGAATTAAGAATTAAGAATTAAGAATGCTTATAGAGTAAGAATTCTATCGATCTCAAACTGGTTACTTATTTCCACGCCCGCTGCACTGGGGCAAATAGAATGCAAGGGCATTAGGGATGGAGAAAGGGGTGCTCACGCTTTTGCTCTGGGCAAGATGTACATGGAGTCTAACTTAACATCTCTGTTAACAAATCGCGATGCATTAATGCCCTGTCTACCAAGGAGTGAATTTGGTCACCATTGAGTGGATCACCATTAACGTAGTATTCCAGCCAAGTCCTGCTGATGAAATTTGGGTCATCTGGCAACTGCTGCAAATCCCATCCCGGTAAATTTAGTTCTGCCATTAGATAGTTGACTTTAGGGTCATAGCTGAGAGCAAAACATCGACATTCTGCTGCTGCTCCCATAATTAAACTGTGGTAGCGCATACCAATAACCATTTCCACTCCTCTGAATAGTCCTTTTAATTCTCTGGGGTCTTCTAAGCAGAAAATCTGATGTTCACCCTTGAGCTGGGAAGCAATTGACTCAGCTATACTCAGATCTTGAGATGCTTGGAAAGGCACCAGCAGGATGCAGGTTTGAGTCGCTTCTTGAAAACTAACTAGAGCGCGAGTGAGTTTATTAAGACGTTGGGATGTTAGCTCAGGGTGCGATCGCCAGCTTACAGCTACTCTTGGTGCTGGTAAATCCCACAATCGGTCCACTGGGGATGATGCTAATGCCCACACTGGATCAGGTGCTTGAAGACAGGGAATTTGCCAATTGGCTAACAGGTGAGCAGAACCATTATCCCTTACACTCACCGCTTGACAACCGGAAAAGGAGCGCTGGGCTGCCCAACGAGTCAGCTGACGTTTCAGAGGACCGATGCCCTGAGCCCAGGCAATGGTTTTTAACCCTAACTGCTGCGCCAATCCCATCAAACCAGCGTAGTAGAGGTGACTTCTCGCACTAGTGGCATCCTGGATAAGACTACCACCACCCCAAATGAAGGCATCTGATTGGCGCATTGCCCTGAGTACTTGGAATGTAGAAAGGCGATCGCAACTTTCAACGCCGTACTGCTGGTGAGTTAAACTGGGGTTGCCAGAGAGTACTACAGGGGTTACCGATGCCGGTAGCATTTGTAATAAAGAGGCGAGCAATGCCTCATCGCCACCATTGCCCTTCCCGTAATATCCACATAAAACTGCTCGTGTCTTTCCCATCCCAAAACTCTAGCAGTTTTTGCTCAAAAATAAGCTAAGCTGTTTTATAAAGTAAATCTTAAGACAGCTACAGTAGTCTCTCATACGTTAATCCTTAGCCATGCATGCTCTCTCCCTTCCCACTTGGATTATTCATATCTCCAGCGTCCTCGAGTGGGTTGCTGCTATTTGGCTGATCTGGACTTACGGTGAAGTTACTGGTAATCGCTATTGGTGGGCTTTGTCCCTAGCCATGTTACCGGCTTTAGTCAGCGCGATGTGTGCTATCACCTGGCACTTCTTTGATAACTTAGAGTCCCTGAAATGGCTAGTTACGCTTCAAGCTTCAATGACAGTCCTGGGTAATGTTACTCTTTGCGCAGCTGCTTGGTGGATTTGGTATTCTACACTACAGAATAATACCAATGTGACCCAAAACAATCTCAAATCAGAGAGGTAAAAATGTTTTATAGCGTTTCTCATTGGGATGAAGTACAAAATTTATGGTTTTTCGGAATAAAGAATAGGCTAGTCCAAATTAGCTGTACCTCTCCAGAAACTAAAAATGACAACGAGATGTCTCAATCTCTTGATATGATTAGTTTCTGACTTATTTTCCGGGGATTCATCAACTTTGAATTTTGTTTGCGTAGCATGGTGAGCAAAGCGAGGCAAATTTTAAATTTTGAATTTTGAATTCGCCCTCAGGCACTCAGAGATAGGAAAACTGCTATATATCATTTTTTAACAGGAGTTATTGAAGAGTTTGGTTAAGTGAATATCTTAATTATTGTAGCTGAGGTCGTCCTCCTGATGGTTCTTTGCCTACTGCTTAACTGGTTAGTAGGAAAGCTTTTCCAACAGCTGATGAAGGTGGCTTGGTTCAAAAAGAACGAAAGGAGTGCTATCACCCTGCGTCGGAACATCAGGGGAGTGGTGATTCTTTTAGGTGTGGTACTTAGTCTGGCTGTCATAGGTGTTAATGGTGTACTAATTTACCAAGGTAAAAACCTGCAAGAATACACTATTAATTTAATTCGTAATATTCCGTTAGAATTTTGGACAGCTCTAGGTATTGGTAGTATCCAGACGATAGGTACTATAATATTAGTATCGATTATTTTACGCTTTCTCCCCCATTGGCTAGACCTAGGTTGCGATCGCGTCAAAAAATTTGAACAACTTAACGCCAACGAGGAAAGCATTGATTCCTTCTTTGGCTTTCTCAAAAACATTATCACCAAAGTCCTCTGGTTATCGTCTGCGGTTTGGTGTACTCAGTTTCTGCAATTCCCAGCAGTCGTTCCTAAATATCTATTCATTTTCCTGAAGGTTTATGCCATTATTGCCATTGGGTTGCTCATTTTTAAAGCCACTACTGCAATTATTGACAGTCTGGATGCCTTAAGTAAGAAATATTCTAGTCCTGAAAATATACTGCGGTTCTATGATCATCTCAGGCATCTTGTTCCCTTCCTGAAGCGATGCTTGGAATATATCATCTATGTTTGCATGGCAACCTTGGTCATTCAGCAGGTGGAATTGATTGCTAACTTAGCTACCTACGGTTCCCAAGTAGTCAAGATTATTGGCATTATTTTTATGAGTAGTGTCTTTATTGAGGTGACTAAGTTAGTAGTTGAGGAAACATTACTTAATCATAAAAATCTTACTGACACCCAAAGACAGAGACGGCTGACGATAATTCCTATATTTGAGAGTTGCCTCAAATATGGTATCTACTTTGGTGCTGGTATTGCCATCCTCAAAACTATTCAGATCGACCCTGGTCCTATCTTAGCAGCAGCAGGCATTGCTGGTTTAGCTCTCAGTTTAGGAGCACAAAACCTCATCAATGATATAGTTTGTGGATTTTTTATACTTTTTGAAAATTACTACTTGGTGGGTGACTATATCCAGATAGAGGAGGCAGAAGGTACTGTGGAGGCTATTGAACTGAGAACTACCCGCATCCGACATCCTGATGGTCAATTGGAGATTATCCGGAATGGGGATATTGCCTCAATTACTAATTACTCTAAACAGTATACTTATGCCAACGTCGAAGTTGGCGTTGCTTATGACTCTAACTTAGACCATGTATATCGGGTAATCGAAGAAGTTGGCATCAAATTAAAAGAAGATGAGCCGACGGTACTTGAACCAACACAAGTGGATGGACTCGAAGAATTCGGCGAGTATCGGTTGCTAATTCGTACAATCACGAAGGTAAAACCAGGAGGACATACCCGCATCCGGCGAATTTTTCGTAAAAAGCTTAAAGAAGCTTTTGATCACGAAGGAATTGAAATTCCCTTGTGGGAAGGTTAAAAGGCTTTAGCTATCAGCTATCAGTTATCAGCTGTCAGCTTTTTTGCTAAGGGCTTACAAGGCATCCCGATTCAAAAAATTACCACCATGTATAAAAGTCGCCAATTCCCAATTCCCAATTCCCAATTCCCAATTCCCTATTTAAAAGATGATTGACAAAGATACCTTATTTGCCCTTTCCCTATTTCCTTACCTAGGATTTTTGTGGTTTATCACCCGTTCAGGACAAGCGCCGCGTTTGGCTCTCATCGGGTACTATGTTCTGTTAGTTTTTGTTGGAGTTACTATTCCAGCAGGGATTTACTCCCAGGTAGTGTATGGTGAATCTTTAGCTAATGTAGACTGGCTACATGGCAGTGCTGAATTATTTTTGACTCTTTCCAATATTTTGGTAGTGTTGGGTTTTCGGCAAGCCATTATCCAACACAAACGCTCATCTTCTTAGAGTTCGTTGGTCAAAATAATCCAGCAAAAGGACTAGTGCAAGAAGGCAGAATGACTGTTTGTTATTACGAAATGGTAAAATCCTGTGTAGAACATGGTGATTTAAAGATTATTTGCATTATTTCTCCAGCTAGAGTAGGTTCAACATTTTTTATGAATGTCCTGGCTCAATCACCTTCAGTGCATGGTTTTATTAATCAACCTTTTCATTTGACTTATTCTTACCCATACGTGTTTCCCGGTAATCGTGAGGAAATTGCCTATCAGCGAATATGGGAAACTTACCAACAAGTGAGAAAACTACACTATCCAAAAACCATTACACTTGTGCTCAAATGTATGGCACGTAATTTAGGCATTGGACAACAAATCAGGCGATTTATTCAATTAATAGAAAAGAGCATCATATTAATTCGGAATCCTTTATTGAGTATTGATTCCTTATTAAAGATGCAAGTGATTTCCATTGAGGATATGCCTGAAGCGAGTCAACATAATTTCGATAATTATGCTCTTCAACAAGGTGTTATGGATCAAACAGGACATGGACATCATTGGCGAGTTTTACGAGATCTAGTATTGGAAACAAAAAATTATCGATTAATTACAGATTTGCTGATTGAAACTTTAGCTTTCATAGAGTTAAATCAATATGAAATAGATATGCTTAATGATTATCAATATCGTTTCAATGATGACGATGGTAGTTTTAACCATGTCTTTGCCTTGAATTGGACTGGGTGGGATAACATGGCAGCTATTTATGAACGGTATATGTCTAGCTCTATGAACTATCTTGTAGTTGATTCAACTATTTTAAGAGCCATACCGGAAAAGGTTTCTCGTGAAGTTAGCCATGCTCTTAACATAAGGTATTCCCCACAGATGCTCAATAATTGGAAAGTAGTTAAAGAAAAAATAATGGATAATACAATTCTAAAGACTTCCTGGATGAAAAGTTGTTACAATAC
The DNA here is from genome assembly GCA_010672185.1 of Caldora sp. SIO3E6. GTDB lineage: Bacteria > Cyanobacteriota > Cyanobacteriia > Cyanobacteriales > Coleofasciculaceae > Caldora. The sequence goes on from JAAHHL010000106.1 coordinate 11,993, forward strand.
AGTCACAAACAGTTCAGGGGTTAAGCTTCCAAAAGAAGCCCCCATCCCAATCAACCTCTTTCCATATATTTATCAACAGCACATTTTAAATACAGCTTACCCAAGTTACTTTGCTTTATTGAAAACTCATCATACTATTCGTCCACGGAGTCATGAGGAAATGCAAGTATTACTGAATACAACTGTTACTGAAGATGGAAAATTATTGAAACAGGTTGATCCCATTTTTGCCCAGATATTGTTGTTATTGTCGGTCTAGATACTATCCCGTAGCTGAAGATTTATTGACAAAAGAGCATAGGCTGTTGTGTATTTAAACTGTATACATATTGACTGATGAAGACAAACCACAAAAAAAATAAGGTAGCCTCATTTGCGGAAGTTTGGGAATGTCCAAGAA
>JAAHHL010001060.1 GCA_010672185.1 Caldora sp. SIO3E6
TCCCATGTGATATTCCTCTATGTTCATCAACCGTTTGTATTACCACCCCTGATCCTGGTGAAATCCTTGAAGTTGGTGAAACATTTGAGGTGTATGGTTTTGTAACCCCCAGCAATTGTCCAGCAGACTACCCAACTCCAAACTATGTTGAACTTTGTTTCCCTTTTGCTGGTCAGTCTTACTGTGACATTCATCTTAAGCCAGTTGACGGAAATCTTAACTGGAGTTCACTGCAAGTCTTAAATGAGCCTGGAGATCGGGAAATCGTAGGTACAGGGTTTTCTGGCTCAAACCAAGTAACTCGACAAACCAGACTACCTGTGACCGTTGTTCGTTAATCGTAATAGATTAATGATTTGATTGTACCCCATCTAGAACTTAGGATTTAGATGGGGTACGATGATCAAAGGCAAAAAATCTGTGAACATGCGATCGCTCATTATGTCTCTTTATAACCCTTTGTGTCTTTGTGGTATTATTTTAGATAATGGGATAGTTGTGCGCCTGTAGAGTAGAGTCAGATAAGGTACGCGATCGCTAACATAGCAAGTTTTCACTAAGGTACTGACGCATTGTTGAAATTGGTATTGACAACAGTGAGTCACAAAATCTGGATAATTAAGAATCAATGATAGGAAATTGTGTCCAATTATTGAGATATTTGGACAAATCTTGAGCAGAACACCGAAGTAAAGATTGCTCATATTGGAAGGTAAGAAGTAGGTAATTTTCAGCAACAGTGCCAATTCCATATATTTGATACAGCCTGTTCAATTCTTGTCTAGGCATTAAGGTAAAAGAACTCCATGTTTGCTGATTACGAACAACAAATACATAAGTTAGTTCTGGAGTTGAAACAGTTTGTAACTGCTTTAAGGGAAGCCGAAATTGAGCACTGTAGCCATAGGAGCGTTGCTGTGCTGATGCCGTTTTCACCTGAGTGCGAGTAAATTGACCATTGGAATCGCAAACAATGAACAAATCATCCCCAACATCTACCTGAGGTACAGCTACATTCCAACCACGAGCAAGAAATTCAGCCATCACTACAGCTTGCCCTGCCTGAGCAAGGTAAAGATTTGCCCGCTTAGCCATAGACAGAAACAGATACAGTAGAGTTTTGTAAAGATTCGGTTGGTGAAATTACCAGCAAGTCCTGTTGAGGGTAGGGTTGCTGAAACACGATTTTGTCAATAGATTTGAGATGGGCTTCACTGAGTCCAGAAATCAACATCCAAATCGGTAACCATTTTGCGCTGTAAGCAGTGGTAAATTCTTGTTCAGTTTCGTTAGAGACAAATAAAGTAGTCGGAGAAAAAGCTTCAGCAAATAATTGTGCTAGCAGTTGCTCACTTTTGGGAGCTAGCCGAAAGGTGTAGCCATTAATTTGATATCCCACATCAATTATCACCTCATTGCTGATATTCATGACTATTCTTCCCTTTTCTATACTTACTATAACACTTCATGCTCCCTATCTCTAACCCCAAATTGGCTCTAAATCTAAACTAAATCCTGGCAACACGTCTTCTCCGGAGAGAGTTTGGGGAGCTTGCAATACTTCAACTTCCTGGTTTTGACGATAAATTTCCACAGTGCAGTTTTTGGGATTAATCAACCAAATTCTAAATTATAATGCACCGATGCCAATCGATAGTCCAGGGTTCAAGGCTACAGAAGAATAATCGGACACAGCGGGATGATAGAGAATAATGAAACGAAAAATCTTAAACCTGGATAGGGGTATATCCGGTCAAGCACAGCTTATGTATCTGGTGCCAAGGGGTTATTTTTTGAACGTATCACGGGCATCATAGTTGTGGTGTTCGGTGTCGTATTGTTGCTCACAGGAGGTTCGTTAGAGAGGCTGCTGAGCATTTCCTTCGCAATTGGAGATCTATATATGCTGTTGGCAGCCATAATCTTTGCTGGCTACACCATGCTAGTAAAGCTTAAGTCCCCCGCCATGCGAATGAAAACCTTCGCCCTATGCACTTTTAGCTTAGGGCTGTTGTTCTTAGCGCCCTTCTATGCACTGGAATGTTGGATTTATCACCCTGTTGTCTTCAATCCTTCGCTCATGCTGGCATTACTCTACGTTGGGATTTTTTCCTCTGTGGTAGCGTTTCTTGCATGGAATAAGGCGATTACCCTAATCGGACCTTCCCGCACCGCCTTAATCTATTACCTGATTCCGGTCTTCAGTGGCATTGCTGCGTGGCTTCTTCTAGGTGAAGCGATCACTTTGGTGCATATCTTCAGTATGTTGCTGATCATCTTTGGCGTTATCATTACTAACCGCACGGAACTTGGTATTGCAGAAAGAAGGAGCAGGAAAAAAAATGAATTATACTGAGATCTTGCACGCCTGTCGAAAACATACCTGTGGGGATAGGCAACAGGCAACAGCTCATCTGGCAACAGTAATAAGATTTGACTGTTTCAGCACTGAAATTGATTGCTTTGAGAGGCATAATTAAGTATTTATGTACTGGTGCAAGATGTGAGTTATATAGATAATTCATTAGGATTTATGCTATTTTACCAGAAAGTTCCCTTATTCTTCTGGCTCCTGACTCCTCCCCAAAGACTTATTCAGCAAGCCTTATTGAGTATCTGAGTTACTGCACATTGGGTAGGTTGAATCATTGTTTCTTGTTGTGCTTTTCTCGCCTCCTGAACAAGCATACTTTCTTCAACCATACCTTGCGATGCTTCAGACGGATCGCCAAAACTAATAATTGGTTTGGGTGCATATTGAGACCTAAGCTGCGTCTTTTGAGCCAACTGCTCGTCGTCAGAGAGATGCTTTACGAGAGCCAGAGCTAAATCCATAGAAGATGAAACTCCACCACCACTGAAACAAAATTTTCCCACACCTTCTACATCCTTTCTTTTATTAATGAGAACCCGTGGATAACCCTCAGGAACTGTAATGTTTGGGAATCGGCACAATTCTTCTATTAAACTCCAGTAAGTGGTTGCCGTATAACCGTCAAGCAAACCAGCCGCAGCAAGCACAAAGGCTCCTGTGCAAACAGAACCATAGCAGTCAGCTTCTTTCTTCA
>JAAHHL010001061.1 GCA_010672185.1 Caldora sp. SIO3E6
CTCCTGCCTCCTGCCTTCTGCCTTCTGCCTCCTACCTCCTGCCTTCTGCCTCCTGCCTCCTGCCTCCTGCCTTCTGCCTCCTGCCTCCTGCCTCCTGCCTCCTGCCTCCTGCCTTCTGCCTCCTGCCTCCTGCCTTCTGCCTCCTGCCTTCTGCCTCCTGCCTCCTGCCTTCTGCCTTGATATCAAACTACTTCGAGGGAGATCGACATTACCGCCAGCTGAGTAAGATCAAAGCGGTGAATGCTGGAGTTCCCTCGCTCCTGTGTGTCCAAATCATCGAGTAAACTGCCTATTATATCTTCCGGTTCCTTAGCAGCAATTGGTCCGCTCCTTGTTCCTTGACGAGAAGCAATTCTCCGCAGTGCTTGAAGAGTATTGCGCAGTGGCTTGCTGCTGGCGATAATTAGTAGCTCTAATACTCCAGGAGGTCCTTGAGTAACGAAGCTGAAATTATCTTTGCCGACTTCAGGCACTCGGAGGATTTGCTGAGCTTCAACTCGCATAATATCCTCTACTGCTGTCCATTGATTAGGAAACAGAACCACCATCTCGGCGCTGGAGCCAATCACTAGGATCGAGCAATAAAGCTCACAGGATTCATTGTTAGTGAAGTGAACAGAGAACAGGGAATAGGGAATAGGGAATAGGGAATAGGGAATAGGGTACGTTTCACTCCATCCATTGCTCTTAGCCTACACCTACGGCATCAGAGTAGCTGAAAGCTGAACGCTGAAAGCTGAAAGCTGAAAGCTGAACGCTGAAAGCTGAACGCTGAAAGCTGAACGCTGAACGCTGAAAGCTGAACGCTGAAAGCTGAACGCTGATAGCTGATAGCTGATAGCTGATAGCTGATAGCTGATAGCTGATAGCTGAACGCTGAACGCTGATAGCTGATAGCTGAAAGCTGAAAGCTGAAAGCTGAACGCTGATAGCTGATAGCTGATAGCTGATAGCTGATAGCTCCTAAGGAACAATCAAAACTGGACAGGGAGACAAATTAATCACTCGATTGGTGATACTGTCTGCTACACCTTCCTCCGTTAAACCAAGTCCCCGAGAACCCATGACAATCAAATTAGCATCAATTTCGTCGGCAACATCACAAATAGTGAAAGCGGGCATTCCTTGACGCTGTAGTGTTTCTGCTTCGATGCCTTGCTGGGCAAAAAGTTCTTTGGCATTGTTGAGCAGTTCTGTCACTGCCTCTGGTGACATCATGGTATCTGGGTTTTTCGCTTCCTCTTCAGAATGGGGTTCCTTTACCACCGATAGCACAAATAAGCGACTACCATATTGCTTAACAATGTTGGCAGCGACTGGGGCTGCTTCGCGGGCTTCTCGGCTGGGGTTAACGGGAAATAAAACGGTATTAAACATCACAAGTATTTCCAAAATGTCAAATCCGTTGACAATCATACCTGCCTTAAGGCTTGGGATTCTGACGTTCTAGGAAGTTAACAAAATTTTATATGATGAAACTGCCAAATTGGATGCATACAAGTTATGGCTTGGAATTCTCCATTGTGCTCAAAATTGCCAGTTCTCTAATTGAAATTTACCAAGCCGTTTACTCTATCTGTGCAGATTTGGGGAGAGCAAGTTCCGATTCCCAAACAACGAAGGACAAAGGACAAAGGACAAACAACAATTCCCAATAGGCTTTGTACCCCTATTTCTGTAAAATATGAACGGTATTGCAAAAAAATACTCTTGTTCCTTAGGATTCAGTTGATTTACGCAGGTGAATCTTCAGGGCAAACAGCAAGTTAACAATCACGCTTGACTCGCTTTGATACCAAATCCGGGTTGATTACCCCCGTTTTGAGAAAAGAAAACCCTGTAGAGACGCGCCACAGCACGTCTCTACAATGTAGGACATAACGGGGTTATATGTGCCGGATTTGAGATCATAGGGCAGAACATCAGACACCAGGCAACTAGGAGGAGATTCTTATCGTGTCAAAAAAAACTGTAGCAGCTTTATCTGAATCAGACTTATCCGGAAAAAAGGTATTGGTGCGAGCAGACTTAAATGTGCCGTTGGATGATAGTGGTGCAATTACCGACGATACTCGTATCCGTGCGGCTTTACCTACTATCCAGGATTTAACGAAAAAGGGTGCTAAGGTGATCTTGTGTAGCCACTTAGGGCGTCCTAAAGGACAAGTCAAAGAAGATTTGCGTCTGACCCCTGTTGCCAATCGTCTCTCCGAACTGTTAGGACAAACAGTTACTATGTGTGATGACAGTGTTGGTGAAGCCGTTGCTGCTCAAGTTAATGCTTTAGCAAATGGTCAGGTAGCATTACTAGAAAATCTTCGCTTCTATGCTGGGGAAGAAAAAAATGACCCAGAATTTACTAAACAGCTAGCAGCATTAGCAGATCTCTATGTTAATGATGCCTTTGGTACTGCTCACCGGGCTCATGCTTCTACTGAAGGAGTTACCCATTACCTCAAGCCTTCCGTGGCTGGGTACTTAATTGAAAAAGAGCTTGAGTATTTACAAAACGCCATTGAAAATCCTCAAAAACCCTTGGCAGCTATTATTGGTGGTTCTAAAGTTTCCAGTAAAATCGGCGTAATTGAAACCTTATTGGAGAAAGTAGATAAGTTGCTGATTGGTGGCGGCATGATTTTTACCTTCTACAAAGCCCGTGGTTTGACCGTGGGCAAATCCTTGGTGGAAGACGATAAGCTGGAATTGGCTAAGACTTTGGAAGCTAAGGCAAAAGAGAGGGGTGTGGCTTTGCTCTTACCCACAGATGTCGTAGTTGCCGATAATTTTGCTCCTGATGCTAAATTCAAAACCGTCAGCATTGACGCAATTCCCGATGGTTGGATGGGTTTGGATATTGGCTCAGATTCAGTTAAGGTATTCCAGGATGCTTTAGCCGATTGCAAATCTGTGATCTGGAATGGCCCAATGGGGGTATTTGAGTTTAAGGAATTTGCTAAAGGAACAGAAGCGATCGCTAATAGTATGGCTGGACTCACTGCAAATGGTGCTACTACCATCATTGGTGGTGGAGACTCAGTTGCTGCGGTAGAAAAAGTCGGTGTTA
>JAAHHL010001062.1 GCA_010672185.1 Caldora sp. SIO3E6
GGGGTTCCCTTCGACGATCATGTACCCGACGCTCTTCCGATCCTCCTGCCTCCTGCCTCCTGCCTCCTGCCTCCTGCCTTCTTAGCACTAGCCTGTTCTAATCAATCTCGTTTACCAATCGTATTCTGGAAAGCTGGTCGTTCTGAGAGACGCTTGATATAGTCTAAAACCGCTGGGTATTCACTTAAGTCAAGCTTGAGCATCATTGGTATATATGCCAGGATCGAGCCGACTGCGATATCAGCCACACTCAACTCATTTCCGAGCAAGAAGGGCTGCTGTTCAAAAATTTGATTCAGTGGCTTCATTAACCTGGGCGTTTCTTTTTCCCGACTAGCTTCAACAAAAATCCCTGAGGCCAAAGTCGCATTACCAAAGAGAATCCACTGGTTAATTTTTGCTTGTGCTTCTGGTGATGAGGGCATATTGCCGTACTTTTGTGCCAGGTAGAACAAAATTGCCCCCGACTCCCAAAGCTGAAAATCTCCATCTACAATTGCTGGGACTTTCCCCATTGGGTTAATTGCCAAAAACTCTGGTTGCTGATGTTCCCCAGCTTGCATATCCAGCAGCACAAATTCGTAGGGAACTCCTAGTTCTTCCAGATACCAATGAATAATTGATGCCCGACTAAGGGCTCCACCATAAAGTTTTAGCATTGCAGTAGAGATTTAAAGGACTTTGTGAGTATATTCGTGTTGTTTGACATCATCTTCTTTACGGATCACCCTTGTCTGATTAAGTACCCGCTTGCGTTCTGTCGAGTAGTTGAAATCATTGCGGGTTGTACCTAAGGGAATATGAGACTGAGCTTCTGGGCGACTTTTATAAGTGCGTGCTGCCGCAAGCGATCGCTCAGCAAAATCGTCACAAAATTGAGCTTCTGGAGGGAATTCAGTAGGTTTTTGGAAAGATTCCTCAGAGAGTAACTCACCTAAAGTGGTTCCACAAGCCAAAGAATAGGAGGTGGGAATTCCCTTGAGAATTGCTTCTAAGGCGGCAGAGGGGATTGGTTCTATCACCTTAACTTGGTGAACTTCACCCTCTTGTTTCAAAAAGCAGGTAGCTAAACCAACTACTAGATAATTGCTGGTGGCAAAATCAGTAGCTTGTTCCCAAGACTTTGTAACTGTCATAATACAATTGAGCTTCAAATAGGAGGAGTCTTACATATACCGCTACTGCCGGGATTTAAACCGAACAGATCCTAGCATATCAAACAAAGCTGCCTTAGAAGGTCAGGATGGATGAATGTCAGTTCAGATGACTGTGCCGGTTCCGGAAGGAACACATTAAACATTACTCTCGACTATTTATTTAGAGGTAATTCTTGAGTTATTTTCCAATCCTTCAGGAAAACGGTGAAGTAGTACTGTAGAGTTCATTAGGAACATCTAAAACTCAGGATTCGTCTCGATTAGGTGTTTGTGGGGTATCTCCAGACGCCTAAACAAGTGACACAAAAAAGCCACAGTTGGGGTGCTGCCAGCCTTAATGTTGATTTTAGATAGGCCGCAGGTGCTTTTGAGGAAGACATGAATAATCATACTTTTATAAATGTAAATCGGCAAAAAGAGCAAAATATACAGTGGTTTCCTATGCCTCGTAAGAAGCCAAGACCTAGCCATCCCTTCAAGCTAGTACCGGGCAAAAATCAACAATACTCAGATCAAAGGCTACGCACCTCAGCGCAGCGTAAAGCTAAACAGAGAGATTATACAAATGCGATCGCTCTGCTTACTCAGCTGATCTGCCGACACCCCCATCACGCAGTTGACTATAATAACCGAGGATTGATTTATTTCCAAAGTGGTCAACCAGAAAAAGCACTAGCTGATTACAACAAGGCTCTACAACTCAATCCCGAACTAGATAGTGTCTATAATAATCGCGCTAATTACTATGCATCTGTTGGCAAACTCTCAGAAGCTCTTGCTGACTACGAGCAGGCTCTTGATCTCAATCCAGGAAATTTTCGTACCTGGATTAACCAAGCTATCACTTTCCGTGACTTGGGACTCTACAACTTAGCACTGGAAAACTTTGATATGGCTTTAATCCTGGGATGCCCAGAAGAGCATATCTATGGTGAAAGGGGTCGAACCTATCATCTAAGTGGTGACTGGAACTGCGCGATTGCTGACTATCAGAAAGCGCTCCAGGTCTTATCTCCCTCTAGTGCTGCTAGTAGCCTGTACAGAAAAGTTGAAACCTGGATGAATCAGTTACTAAAACCCCTGAGTGCTTGATAGAGGTTCGGTAGTAGGTGGTAGGGAGATGGGGAGATGGGGAGATGGGGAGATGGGGAGATGGGGAGATGGGGAGATGGGGAGATGGGGAGATAAGGTAGCTAAATCTTCTTCCCAATTCCCAATTCCCAATTCCCAATTCCCAATTCCCAATTCCCAATTCTCAAATGACAAATGACAAATGACAATTCCTAATACTCATCCGCTATTTCTGGTTCTTGCCAAACTACCTGACGCTGAGCTGGATCAACCCGATAGCTTTGCTCCTGCATAACGCTCTTGGCTTGCTTAGGATCAAAAAAACGGCTGAAATCCTCCTTCAAATGCTTTACTCGTTTCTCCGTTAGCTTTACTTCTTCTCGAACTTCTCGCAATTTAGTTTGCTGTGACGAGTGATAAGGCCAAAGTTTGCTCAGTCCAGTGAAGGCAGCGACACAAAGCATGATATTGACAATTAACTTAGCTGTAGTCTCACCGACAATCGCTCCCTGGGTATGGCGTGGCTGAGGGCGTTTAGTTCGAGTAACCTTTCGGCGGTGTTCTAAATTTTGTAGATTTGGTTTGGAGGCTCGAATTGCGTTCATCGGTTTTCGTGTGAAACTACGGGTTCAGCGTTAGCAGTAACTACACCCGTGGGGGCTCTGAAGCAACACTCTGGCTGCAAGGGGATTTTGACGGGGAGACACGGAGACGCGGGGACGCGGGGACGCGGAGAGGAAGAATTGGATGTGTTTCTTTCCGACCTAGCAGGTGGTACGCCGCCTGTCAGGCGCTTTTAAGAAACAGGAATCAGGGAGACAAGGAAAACAAGGAAG
>JAAHHL010001063.1 GCA_010672185.1 Caldora sp. SIO3E6
TCCGACATCGGAGCAGCATGTTTTTCACGCTCCAAGATCCAGATTCCAAGGCTTCGATTCAATGTGTAACCTGGAGTTCCCAACTGAGTAAGTTGTCCCAGTTACCAACCACTGGGGAACAGTTGCTGGTTTTGGGTAGTATGCGGGTTTATCCCCAACGAGGACAGTACCAGCTGAATGTCTGGCAAGCACTGCCAGCTGGGGAGGGATTACAGGCTCTGCGCTATCGCCAGCTGCGTCAACGACTCCAAGCAGAGGGACTATTTGATGAAGAGGGCAAACGTCCGCTGCCCACTCATCCTCAAATTATTGCCGTTGTTACTTCCCCCCAAGCAGCAGCCTGGGGTGATCTGCAACGCACTCTCCGACAGCGGTATCCTGGTTTGCAAGTTTTGTTATCACCGGCTCAAGTGCAGGGAGAATTGGCACCAGCATCGATTGTAGAGGCGATTGAGCGGGTTGAGCAAGATAAAAGAGCCCGACTTCTTATTTTAACACGGGGAGGCGGGGCTGTTGAAGATTTAGCTTGCTTTAATGATGAACGGGTAGTGCGAGCGATCGCTCAATGTTCCATTCCTGTACTAACGGGAATTGGTCATCAACGAGATGAGTCCCTAGCGGATTTGGTAGCTGACGCATCTGCCCATACTCCTACTGCTGCGGCAGAACTAGCAGTACCAGAACTAGTGAGTTTAATGGCTGAACATCAACAGCGGCAACTGGCTCTGAAGGAGGCTCTGACAGAAGCTTTTGAAACATCCAAGGCTCGATTGCAACAGTTGGAAGAACGCTTGCAGAGGCTACCAATTGACCGACAATTGCAACAAGAAAAACAAGCGATCGCTTGGAAGCGTCAACAATTAATTCAGGCAACTTCCCAGCATCTGAGTCAAGCTACTCAGCACTGCCAACTACTACAGCAAAAACTAGCTACTCTTGACCCCAATCGTGTGCTCAAAAGAGGTTATGCCATAGTGCGCTCAGCAGATGGTAAGATTGTTCGGCAAGCTACTGATTTAGTACCAGGAGAGGAACTACAGATTCAGTTAAAGAACGGTCAAATTACAGTTATGGTTAGATGAACTATAGCCTAAGATGAGTGATGATTTGGAAATACGTGCTTGTCAACCTTATCCTGTTGACCCTAACAGCTTCAACCCTAACACCACATTACCTTACGGCTGTACAACTCAGCATATCCAGCAGGCGATGAATGATTTTGTTGAGTTTTTAGGATTTATCAATCAGCAGCTAAACACAAAAGGATTAGAACGTCTAGAGTCTATGTTGATGCCAGCCAACTTCAGTAGTCTAGTTGGTGAATTCATGATTGCTAATATTTCTAAGTACTGTTCTAACTTAGTTAAGAATCAATATCATAATGGTCATCCCGACTTAATTCCAGCCGAATTATTCCCCAATAATTCTGTTCAATATACTAGTGAAGGAATTGAAATAAAAGCTTCTCGATATCGTAGCGGCTGGCAAGGTCACAATCCTGAAGAAATATGGTTAATGGTTTTTGTGTTTGATAGCAATCGCCCCGTTGATGCAGCTAAGAACATTCAACCTAAACCATTTCGTTTTCTACAAGTGCTTGGTGCTCAACTTACTCGCCAAGATTGGGCTTTTTCTGGTCGTTCTGCTACAAGTCGTCGTACAATTACTGCTAGTGTAACTCGTTCTGGCTACCAAAAGATGAGGTCTAACTGGATTTACCAAGCACCTGAATTACCAGAGCGTTAACTGCTGCTGTTCCATATTCTCCGTCAAAACTTTCACCTCAGTTGTCTGAGTAAGCTTTGGTAAATCAGTTGAAACATTTAAAACTGCTAGTTTCGGAATTGCCGTGCGACTCATTTCGTAATACTCTGCATATCGCTCAATACCAATACAGCAAATGCCGATAGCTTCTGCTGCTGCTACTGTTGAACCTGAGCCCATAAATGGATCAACTATAATGCCCTCGCCCAATGGAAGGGCAGCATGAACAACTTGACGTAAAAAAGATTGTGGTTTTAAGCTGGGATGGTTGGCAATAGCCCTCTCCTGTCTGGGTGTTCGTTCACTCAATATAACATCATTAAAGGGTTTACCATCAGGAGTTCGTCTTAAGCCTCCAGTTTGGAATTCTCGCAGACAGTCACTGAGTTTCATTCCTGATGGTATTGGCTTTCGCAAGATACCCCATGGCTCATAACACCCTCTGGGCATTGACGATACATTAGGAAATTCTTGCTCAGCGTTTTTCGGGCGATCTCCGCCACGAAGCGTTCTAACTAAGCGAATTAATTCACCACGAAACTCTAAGCCACCTTCTACTAAGGCAGAAAAAACTAGTTGGGAGAGAAAAGCATTGCTAGCAATAAAAACATGGCCACCAGGACGGAGTACCTTTACTACTAACTTAGCCCATTCTATAAAGAAACACTTTAAAGTGACTCGTTCTTTTTGAGTGAGTGCTGTAAACCGTGGCAGAGGTGATCTTTTGTGTCCATCAAATGAAGGGGGAATTCTCCAAATACCTCCCTTTCCATTGGTTCTCTTGGCAATTTGCTCAAAGTCATATTCTTTGACCCCATAAGGCGGATCTGTCACAATTCCATGAATGTTACTTTCAGGCATCTGCATCAGCCAATCGAAGCAGTCCACATGTAAGATAAGGGAGCGACCGATTTCTTCTGTTTTGTAGTCAAACCCTAGAGGATGCATCACTTCAAGTTGTTTATTACCATACTAAGATTACAACATATACGGATTTAGTATTAGTCCGACTTGTCTGAGTCGGATTCAGTTTGGTTATTCAACTTCTTTGCCTTCTCTTCAAGTTCCTTTTCTTTTTGCTTCAATTCTTCTTCCAAAGTTTCAATGCGTTCGCGACGTGCTTCCATTTCTAGGCGCTGACGGGTCAAGTTTTGGCTCTGCAAGGTCAAATCTTGTCGCCATTGTTCCGTGCGCTCAGCTTCTTCTCTTAAGAAGGTGGGAGTAACACCAGTACTTAAGTATTGGTCTACCAAAGTTAACACCCAGTCTTGGGCTGGTTGGATATTCAGGATTTCTA
>JAAHHL010001064.1 GCA_010672185.1 Caldora sp. SIO3E6
TACTGATACAGCAGTTGATGGAAGATCCCGATAAGTAAACTGTGGTGCATGAAACATTGCAATTGTTGCTGAGGAACTGGATACAGGAGTGAGGATTAAGCAATTATTATGCGGATTTATCTAACTCTATCTTCTGCAGACCTATCCACAGTATCGAGATTTTGGCACAATTAAATAATAAACCTTTGTGTTCCCAATTCACCCCCCGTGAATTGTCATAATTAAATAACTTATACTGCTAATGACGCTACCAACTATTGCACAGCGATAGTTTCGTGCTCCCTGAGCCTAGCTAATCAACCCGGAAGTCTATTCTCAACTAGCCCATGATTATTGCCTGTAGAGTTCAGCCAAAATTAATCAAACCTTAATGCCTTCCCTCGAAAATACCCAATATGCTAGTTGAAAAAGCAGAAGGGGAGTTGTACGATAGCTTTTTGGTGAAAAGTTGGATTGATGGATAAAAATAATCAACCTTTACGCTTACAACTTGACCTCTATCGCTCTTATATTCCCATTTCCTATGAAGAAATGGAAGTGGGATTTTGTACGCCGGAATTTGCTGCCAAAATTGTTGAAACTTTTAATGAACATGAACAATTAGTTGAAGATAATGAAGTTTTAAATAAAGCCTTCAAACTGGCTTGTTTGGATTTACTCAAAAAGGCTGGCGGAGACCCGAAGGAAGTAAATAAGCTTCAACAACTAATGAAGCAATACATGGAGAGGGCTAAACGTCCAGAACATGGTAGTAGAGCTATTGTCTATTTACTCAGGGAAAGGAAAGAGCAGCTGGGAATCAGTAATCGAGAATTTGTTCGATTTTGTTATTCTTACAAGTTACCCCCCAAAGAACTTAAGGATATTTTTAGTGGCAAAGAAGTTAGTGATCAGCACCTTAAATGTATCTCGAGGATTCTCGGCGGAAAATCTCTGGAAGATTTGATTGAGATTAGGGATGGTTTCAGTCGTAGCGAAATGAACATGCTAGCCAGAATCCTGGGAACCTCGAATGAAGAATTGAATCAATTGTTTCAAAATTAAATATTCAATAATGAACAATGGATAATGGATAATGGATAATGGATAATTGATAATGGATAATGGATAATTGATAATGGGCCCCAATAGACATCGGTACTCGATCAGCCATACGATTTTGTAACTCCGCCATCAAATTATCATCACTGCGATGAGCTTCCCAAGGACCTGAGTCAAAATTCTTTACCACCCATTGTCCCTGCATAAAACTTTCATCTTCAGATACTGTGCCAGTGTAACTCACAGTATGTCGTGAGCCACTCAGATAGCGTTTAGTAAAGCTAATACGACGTCCAATAACTTCACCAGTTAGTGAAGCTTCTCCTAAATGATTATCATCCAAAATACTGCCACTCAGGGTATTGCCACTTTGGATCAAGGTTACTTCAAAGCGATTAGGTTGTCCTTGCTGCCAGTAAGTCCCTAGCCATGCGCCACTCACGTCTGCCATAAATAATTGTGGTTTGTTATTTGTTGTTTGTTATTTTCTGAATGATGATATCTGGAAACTGAGGATTTTTGAGGATAAAGCGCTTAGCCACAATATCGAGTTGCTCAATTTTGGCTGTCTGCTGACGCAACCCCTCTCTAACTTCTGGGTTTGGGCAGTGGATTATTAGGGTTTGACTCTCATTCACCCACCGAAGTTGACAGAGTTGAGTTAAAGGAATTTCGGCTTTGATTTGGCTGAGTCCCTGACTCAACTGCTTAAATTGATGTAACCATTCAGATTCTTGTAATTCTTTCTTTAGCTGGCGCTTCAGTGATTCATGTCTGAAAGAACTCATGGGACTCACTTCCTTGATTGGGGTGAAAAAACACAGACAGCTGTTAACTTACTACCTATTTTACCCTCTGAGGGTTTTGAAGCACCAATATTTCTATAGTGTGCGTCTAAATTGAGCAGTATCTTTATACTTTACCTAACTAGGGCTTGCTTCAGGAAGTCCTTCGCTTTCAGCTGTCAGCTTTCAGCTTTCAGCTTTCCGGATTTTCACCCCGAACATTATTGATTTAACCAGGTATTTACCGACAATGGTGCAAGGTTTTTGAAGCCAAAAATGCAAATTTCACTATCTTAGGTCGTCTGCTTTCATTGAATGTTTGAGTATTTTGTGTGACAGTTGTCTGCGAACCAGTGTTAATCTTTTGTATCTGAGTTGTGTTATTGATGTCAATATTTTTTTTGAAACCTTTACTCCAGGCTGGCGATGTCTCTCCGATACAGCGCCCATAGACTTTTACCTGCTCAACTCCCTCAACTTCCAATCCCATGATGCCTTTACGTATCATTGGCATTAATGTTTTTTGCTCCGGTATTTCAGCCGACTCCAGAATGATGTAGAGACAGCTGTCTTTAACAGCAACCTTGACGGTGATTCCTTTGGGTTGTAGTCCACCGCTTATTAATGTTGCGATCGCTTTTGGGTTACCTTGTTTGGCAAGTTCTAGAGTATTAAGTTTAGTCATAATCCTCTTTAAAGACTATTCTAAGCTTTTATTCTCCTGGCTCCTAGTCTCCCAAGTACAAATTGCAGCAAACCCTATTTATAGCAGTTCGCGCTGGTATCGTTACAAGTTTGGCTGATGCGGGAATTGGGAATTGGGAATTGGGAATTGGGAATAGAAAATGCGAAGTGTCATTGATAGTTGTAAATACACCAGCGCGAAGCGCTATATTTAGAGCAGTTTGCTGTGCTTGACAATGTACTCGTGCTTCAGTAGTGGATTTTATGCAAACATTTGTTAAAAGTTATAAAAATTAAGGACTGCAACAAGATGATAGAAGTAACCCCAGTTTTAAGCCGACATCATATCCGAAGAGTTGGTTAGGGGAATTCAACCTAATATTTTACAAATCAACGACCCTAAACCCAGCCCAAGACAGGCAGTTCCCATCACCATCAAAAATACATGCCATTGGTTAAACGACTCTCGTAACTCTTCTTTCGCTAGTCGTACACTGTGATTAACCCCAAGTATAGATGCCGCTGCTGCGGAAGCTGCTGCTATCGACT
>JAAHHL010001065.1 GCA_010672185.1 Caldora sp. SIO3E6
TTGACGATAACAATTCAGACAAAACCCGCCCTGGCGGTGTCCCCGAATAGCCTAAATCTAGCCCTAAGATAAATTCGAGCAGCTACACTGGTGCTATAAGCGATCAGCTTCGCTGGTGCTGTAAGCAATCGCGCTATGACCAAAGTTATCGACAGGGCGGGTTTTGTACCAAGCTTATCGCCGATGTCGCTATCATATTCCTAAACCCGCCCCTACAATAGGTACAATTTAATTCCCATTAGATGTAAATTCTAAATTACTTCTCACTCGCCTCTTCAATAATCTTACGTATCTCCCCCGGACATTCTACCCCCGCTACCTCCTGCCAAATCTTATCAAACTTACTGGCTCCCAATACCTTGAACATTCGTAATAAAGCCTTGAAAGACAAATCCATCGACTCTTGATTATGCTCCAAATCAATGCCAAAAGCTACCATGTAGATGGGTAAAGCTTCAACCCAATGCTCTTGAGCTTCTAAAAGTTCGCCCAACTGGCACAAAGTAAAAGAAGCGATGTACCAGTCTTGGTAGTTGACGAAAATGTCACAAGCTTTTTGGTAGTAGTTTTCTGCCTCCCCAAACTGTTTCTGTTCTGTGGCAACTGTCCCCAATAGGAGATAAATGCTAGCAGCCTTTTGCCAATCCTGGGCATCTTCGTATATCTGGAGAGCCTTGCTGTAATAAGCAGTTGTTTCCTCATACTGCTTCTGTTCTTTGGCAACTGTTCCTAGTTGGTAATAGATACTAGCAGCGCTATCCCAATTCTGAGCATTTTTGTATATCTGAAGAGCTTTGTTGTAATAAGCGATTGCTTCCTCATACTGCTTCTGTTCTTTAGCAACCGTTCCCAGTTGACGATAGACATCAGCAGCGTAATGCCAATTTTGGGCATATTCCCATATCTGGAGAGCTTTGTGATAATAAGCTTTTGCTTCCTCATACTGCTTCTGCTCTTCGGCAACCGTCCCCATTTGGTAATAGCCATTAGCAAAATTATGCCAATCTTGGGCATCTTCGTATATCTGGAGAGCTTTGTGATAATAAGCTTTTGCTTCCTCATACTGCTTCTGCTCTTCGGCAGCTATCCCCAATTGGCCATAGACATCAACAGCGTTATCCCAATCCTGAACATCTTTGTATATTTGGAGAGCTTTATGATAATAAGCTTTTGCTTCCTTATACTGCATCTGTTCTTGGGCAACCATCCCTAGTTGGCAATAGATATCAGCAGTGCTGTGGCAATCCTGGACATCTTCGTATATCTGTAGAGCCTTGTAGCAATAAGCAGTTGCTTCCTCATACTGTCTATGTTTTCGGGCAACTACCCCTAGTTTGCCATAGACATCAGCCGCGTTGTACCAATCTCGAGCATCTTCGTATACCTGGAGAGCCTTGCGGTAATAAGCGATTGCTTCCTCATACTGCATCTGTTCTAGGGCAACCGTCCCCAGTTGGTGATACTCACGAGCAGCGTTATCCCAATCCTGGGCATCTTTATATACCTGGAGAGCTTTTTGGTAATAAGCAGTTGCCTCCTCAAATTGCCTCTGTTCTTGGGCTACTATACCCAGGTTGTGATAGAACATAGCTGCGTTGTACCAATCCTGAGCATCTTCGTATACCTGGAGAGCCTTGCTGTAATTAGCCTTTGCTTCCTCATACTGCTTCTGTTCTAGGGCAACTCCCCCCAGTTGGTAATACTCACGAGCAGCGTTGTACCAATCCTGGGCATCTTCGTATAGCTGGAGAGCTTCGTGATAATAAGCTTTTGCTTCCTCATACTGCCTCTGCTCTTCGGCAATCTTCCCCAGTTGGTGATATTTATCAGCAGAGTTGTACCAATCGTGGGTATTATCTTCAAGTATCTGGAGAGCTTCGCGGTGAAAAACTGTTGCTTCCTCGTGCTGCCTCTGCTCTTGAGCAATGTCGCCTAGATTGTCATAAACAAGCCCAATTATGTCCTCCACTGAAGAGTCATTTAAAGCAGTCAATTCATCCAAAATTTCCTGGTAAACTGCACGAGCTTTTTCCCATTTAGCAGTTTCCTGCATTTCTCTAGCATCCATTCCCCGCAGATAAATCCAGAAATCTAAAGCATCTTGTCCCTTTGCCTTCACCTCTACCAATTGACTACCAATTTGAGCTATTGCTCGTTGGCGCAGTGCCCTAAATTCTGGTTTGCGACTGCTGCGCAAATAAATCTCTCCTAAGGCTTGTAGAATGTCCTTAGCATATCCCCAATCCTGCTGCTTCTCTGCAAATCGCAAATGCTGCAATAAGTTTGGCTCTTCAACTTGCAGAGCAAAAGTTGCACCTTCAGCATTGCCGACTAGTTTCTTACGGAGAGAATCTGCTAACCCTGCGTAATAAACCAGTAACTTTTTTTCCAGTTCCCTAACCTCCTGGGTAGGGTATTGCTTAGTTAATTGTTGCCGCAGATACCAGGGGAGTGCCGGGTGAATTTTATAATATGTATGACCCAAATACTCCAGGATACCTGCGGCTGCGGCTTCGTTAAGTAGCTTTAACCAATCAGCTTCTCGTAAAATTTCACCAAACACTGCCTGATATCGTTGTGCCAATTCATCCTCAGGATTGCCTGCAAAAACACCAAGCAAACCAGCATAAACCCGCTGAGAAAATAAACCTAAAAAGGGCAAATGCCTACGAGCACTATCCGATAGTTTACTAAAAGAATAATCCAGAGAAACCTTCAGCGACTTATCCTTCTCCTCAAATCCAGAATCATCCTCAAATCCCGAAAATCCCGAAAATCCTGCTCTCTCCAGTTGCCAATCCTCAATCAACTTAACCGGTGACTGCCCCTTCAAATGAGGCAAAACCACTCGCAAAGCAAGAGGATGTCCTCCCAAAAGTTGCAATAACTCCAAATACTCCGGTGGCAAATTCTCCCTATCCACCCCTGCAGTTTGCAAAATCTTCGCCGCCAACTCCTCCGCATCATTACGAGAAAGTCCCGATAAACTTACCAACTGATAGCCACAATCGAGCCAAATCTCCTCCCGCCTACTGGTTATCAACACCCAAGATTGC
>JAAHHL010001066.1 GCA_010672185.1 Caldora sp. SIO3E6
TCCCTCGCTGCTCTAAAGGTATACCAGCCAGCTGTTTGCGCACTGCATCGGTACGGAGATGAATTGCTCCTAGGCGACGTGCCAACTGTCGTGCTACTGTAGTTTTACCAGAACCCGATAAACCCGACATTAAAATTAAACGTCCCTGATGGATTTTGGTGTACTCCCATGCTAGGCGGTAATAATTAGACGCTGTTGCTATGGCTTCCTGCTTTGCCTGCTCTGGTATAGCTGGATCATCAAGCAAGAAAGAAGTCACTTTCCCCCGCACATAGGCTTGCCGACTCAAGTATAAAGGTAAAACTGGTAACCCTTCCCAATCCCCAGTCTGCTCTAAATAAGTATTCAAAAAAGCATTGCTCAAGTTTTTTTGTCCCCCCTGGGTGAAGGAAATTTTGTGTTGGATTTCCATTCCCCGCGTCCCCGCGTCCCCGTGTCCCCGCGTCTGCTGACTGGTTTCCCCACTCCTTTTTTCGCTCACCCATTCCCGTTCCTCCAAATCCATCACCGTAAAAGCCACATCGTACATAACATCCACAAAACGGAAGGGCTCATTAAATTCAATTCTGTCAAACAACTGTATCTTGTTGTGCCACAGGCAAATATTTCTCAGGTGCAAATCCCCATGACATTCCCGAATCCAGTTATTTTCCTGACGCTGAGCGAATAATTCCTGCCGCTGGGCAAAAAAAGTATCGGTAAACTGCTTGGTTTCTTTGTACTGTTGTTGAGTTTGAACTATACCGATATACTTTTGGCTTTGCTGATAATTCTCATCTATCGACTGGCGAATTTGTGCAACATCCCCAAAGCGGCGAATGTAGTCATTTGTCTTGGTAGTACGATGAAATTGGGCAACAACTCGCCCCAACTCCTCTAAATGAGCTTCTGTGAGTTTTCCCTGCTCGAACATTTGGCTGAGCAGTGCCTCTTGAGGAAATTGGTGCATTTTCAGTACATATTCTACTGGTTCACCTGTTCTACCCAGAACAAACCTAGTGCCAGTCTGAGTAATGGGTAAAACCTCCAGGTAAATATCCGGAGCAACCGGCTGATTTAGACGCAATTCTTCTCTACAAAAATGCTGCCGCTCTTCCAAAGTTGAATAGTCAAAACAACCGAAGTTAACTGGCTTCTTGATTTTATAGGCATAATCTCCAGTGAGCAACACGTAGGAAGCATGGGTTTGAATCAGCTCAATCGGTTCAGTCACCGGATGGGGATAAAATTCCGGCTGCCTCATTTGTTCAATTAGGGGGGAAAGATAATTCTTTGATGTCATTTTCAGCAAGCCCTAAATAAGGTGTGCTTCTTTTAAGGTTTCTCGCTGTGAACGTAATCAATAAAGTAAAACCTGGGTTCTAGCCATAACTTCAGCCAAGAGTAGAATCCTAAACCGACAATAGCAATCACCATTAACAGTAAACCCCACTCCAGTCGCAGGTTATCTGGCATCAAGGCTACAACTACAACAGTTACCCAAAAGTCTGCCAACAGAAACAGTTGTAAACGCTTAATAAGTTTTAAAGCATTGCGACAACTACGACAATGCTGGGTATGTTGCTGGTAACGATTGAGTATTTCCTGTCGATTTGCAATCATTGGCGGCAACTCAGCAACGGTAATACCCACTTCCTGCCAAGGCAGTTTACCACCACAATATTTATCAAACCACTTGCGAAATTCAATCACTAGGCGATCCGCACTAGTGGGCATTTTATAGGCAGTTTTCCAACTTTGGGTACGTTGCTTTTGCTGCAACAAGCGCTCTTGGTAATGGAGTAAAATCATATCTCCATCTAAAACTGAGTTACGAATGGTGATGTGGTTCCACCAACGAGGAACTAGTGCATGGAGAGTTTTGGCAAAATTGCGGGGAAATTGAGCTACGATGCGGGACTTTCCTGGAGATACTGGGAGACAATAGGTAACTAGTCCCAACCGCTTTTGGTCTTTACCAATAGAAATAGCATACTCTAAACGACAAGGAGGTTCAAAAGTAATGGTACTGTTCAAGCGATCTTCGATCATAGCTTGAATTAGGTTAGGGGTAGACTCAACATTAGAGAAGGTTATGGGATTGGCTCGTTCTCGATTTCCCTGTACTCCATGATGAGAAAAAGGAACATGACTAGGGTCTGCTACATTTTCCACTAGGGTTTGCCAATCATATTCAAGATCCCTTACAAACGAAGACCAAACAAATCCTTGAGAAGCATCTATTTGGGGTGATAAGGGTAAAGGAGTTTGAGCTGCTAGTTGGGGTGAGTGTGCATCTGCCCAAACCCAAAGTAAATCATTAGCGTGACGAGAGGGGAAAACAACTGCACAGAAATTATCTTGATTTTGAGTAATTAGTTCAGGTTTTTCTGCTTGGGGAATACGAGTGCAAGTACCTTTGGCATCAAACTGCCAACCGTGGTAGCTACACATAAGGTTACCAGTTTTTTTCTCAATAAGTCCCTCACTTAAAGGAGCAAGACGATGAGGACATTGATCGAGAAATACTTGATAATTTTCGGTAGACTTCTGCTTCCAAATTACCAAGCCCATTCCCAAAAGAGTCACCGGAGTTGGTTTTTTGGGGTCAAGATCTTCTAGTGGTGACAGAGGATACCAATTTTGAAAAAAGTTAAATTCTGGTTCCATAATTTAACCATACTAAGAACATAGGGGGTGAGCGAAAAAAAGGGTGGGGAGCGGAGGAGCGGAGGAGCGGAGGAGCGGAGGAGCGGAGGAGCAGAGGAGCGGAGGAGCAGAGGAGCGGAGGAGCGGAGGAAGAAGAGAGAACTGATAATTTTTGGATACAACGCTCAAGAAATCCCACCCAAAATTTCGTTCACCCAACATAGGGAGCGGAGAGAGTCTATATGAGCGCACATTTTCCCATTATGAAATAATGATAGAACAAAGTAACAGTAAAAGCAACCCGCTGCGCGAAATTTAGAATTTAGAATTTAGAATTTAGAATGCTTATAGAGTAAGTATTCTATCCTCTCAAACTAGTGGGTTATTTCCATGCCCACTGCACTAGATACTCGCCAAACCCACCCCA
>JAAHHL010001067.1 GCA_010672185.1 Caldora sp. SIO3E6
TAGACTCTTGTTTTTCTATCTCCTTGAGATCCAAGTAAAGCATATCAACTGAATAACTAGCATTTTGCATTTGACCCTAGTCTTGAAAAGTCTATGCTTGCGCAAGAGAGAGCATAACTCATAGCCATCTAATTCAGGCATACCAACATCCAGCAAAATTAGATCAGGCTTAATCCGGACAATTTGCATTAGAGCTTTCACTGGGTCATTAATCATGACTACTGAAAAGCCTTGATCATCTAAGAATAGGTTAATAGAATTTAAGACAGTTGGGCTATCATCAATACAAACAATCTTATAAGCCTTTGTTGGGGAATTTTTTTTGTGATAGCCCTCTATGTTGATCACCTTATTTGGTTCAGTATCATTTGTTTTGAGTTGTGCTTGCTGTTGAGGTGGCGACTGAGTTTTTGCTACAGAGGTCTTACTAGTAGCAGTGGCAGTTTCATTTTTTGCCTGTATAGACTGTTTATGCCGCAGGTTTTCGTAACAATGCTCAACTATAGTTCGTAGATCAAGTCTACAAAACTTAGTAAATTCCTCCAATTGGTCTTGGTTAACTAGGTAGTAAGTTCCTTCTTTAATCTCCAACAGTGATTCCATCACCTCTTCTGCTAGGGCTTCAATAAGAGCTGCTGCTTGAGTAAAGCTGAGATATTGTTGCTCGACTAGCCAGGAAATTGCTTGGTAATCTGTAATTTGACTGGGGTTATTCTTCCATTCTGATTCAAAGAGCAGACGAACCTGAACTCTAACTTGACTGACAAGAGCGGGAATCTCACGACTGAGGCGACGCAGGTGGCTGTCTAGCCTAGCAAAGGGCTCAACAGAATTGGAAGCGTAGATGAGCTTTCCCTGTTCTAAATAAATTGACCAAACAACCGAATCATTAGATAGTTTTAAACAGCCGTCAGTTTGCCGACTAGATAATTGGGCTAACAAAGAAAGCGGGTTAACTGCTTGGGTAGATTTATATTGATTTAGAGTAACGGTGCTCATTTAGATTGACCTAAGATATAACTTAATTGTTGAAATTTATGTGCGCTTAATTTCCAACATTAACTATTGAGTGAAAGTTGAGCACCCTGACTGACCAATTGTAACTATGATCATTGCTTTGCTAGTAAAAAAAAGCATGAACTAGACAGATCCAAAAAGCGATCGCAGATATGTTGGTAACTGTTACTTGAGGTAAACCTCACAAGGAGTGTTTCTATGTCAAGACTTTCAATAGTATATGAGCCATATATGAGTTTTTGATGATAAAAATTTCATCATGGCAATCTGCAATTAGCGTGAAAACAAATTTCTTTCATCAATGCAATATCCCTGTTAGCCACTAATTATATCACTTGGGTCAATGACTTGTCACATCTTTAAGTAAATTTGTGTTAGTTTACTGTCAGCCAAGGTTCCCACACCTTAGCTGATAGTACAAACAAGCTTTTTCTTGGAACTCGTAATGACAAAGACGACTTCGGCTATCAAGGCTTTTATCAACATGTACGATAGTCAGCCTTGGGGATATCAGGACTTGGATCATGCTGTTGAAGCTATTTGTTGCAGTACTCAGTTTAGAAGTTTGCTACTGTCACTGATTGATAGCAAAGCCTTTTCTCCGGAACTCGGACAAGAGTTTGCTGCCGTAGGAGCAATCAAAGGTTTGTTAGCCACGAAAAATTCTTGGGGCTGCACTGCGGAGCTATTCCCTAACACAAGATGAGCTCAGCAAAGCAATTGGGGAATACCAAACAATCTGTGCAGACTACCCAAGACAAGGCTTAGGTATTGAGCCCCTCTGTAGTGATGTCGGACTAGAAGACCCCTCTACTGTCGCTCACCATATCCCCGGTGAGGTGATATCAAACTACCGGGATAATTCTGAAGAATTACAGCAATTCCCGTTGTTACGAGGTACAGTAGAATCAACGAGGAAAGAATCTATCAAATCTTGACGACTTATGAAGATGTACCGCATTACATCGGGAAGTCCTGTATTGTTAGATGTACAATAGGGAGGCAATTCTTAGTATTTATGGCAAAAGAAGAATTCGACATTGCTATCCCCCTCTACCAACTGCGCTGGAATACGCGAGCTGTTCTAGAGGGATTGACGACTCATTACCAACCTCGAAAGTCCAGATCATTACCCCAGAACCGCAGGTGCGATCGCTCCAGGAAAAGGTCATAGCATGGCAAACCGCTCCAGTCTATATCCATGCAGAAGAACCCTTTTTTCAACAGAAAAGTGGTCTGAGCAAGGAAGCAATTTGTGCTGAGCTTGATTTAGGGCAATCACTGTATAATCCCGGTTGGTTCTATCAACAGCTACTCAAACTCGGTGCTTATGAGGGTATTGAGGGTCTCAGTGAATGGTATCTTGTTTGGGATAGTGATCTGCTTCCTGTGGATACTTGGCCACTTATTCAACTGCAGAAGTTGAGTCCTTTATTAGAGTAGAATACGGCTCAAGCCCTTACAGATGACCAATGACCAATGACCAATGACGACCTTCACCAGTTAACTTTAATATTGCCGATCTACTTAATTTTTCTTGTTGCTTGTTCAGATAAGGAAGAAAGTTTCCAGGTAGTCAAACAAAATGAAGGAACAACCATGCAATCTTCTCTTTCTGAGCAAGATTTTTCCAATCTAAGCGATCGCTTTGTAGATTGGGTGGAAGAACGTCAAGAAGAGGATAATATTCCTGGGGTGGCTATTGCCCTTGTGAACAGCCAAGGAGAAGAGATAGTCTTAACTCAAGGTTTTGGCCATCGGGACTTAGAAAATCAACTCCCCGTTACTCCTGAGACTTTATTTCACATTGGTTCAACTCACAAATCCATGACAGCCTTACTCATTGCCACCCTAGTTGATGAAGGGATTTTGGATTGGGATAACCCTGCAATTGAGATTTACCCGGAGTTTGAACTCACGGTTCGCTCATTTGAAAAGCGGCCAGCAGAATAAATCGCACACCAAGCTAGTCACGATAAGGCTCAGAGCACGATGAGTCCCCTAGTCAAGGACTAATGTAGATACTCACACTTAATTA
>JAAHHL010001068.1 GCA_010672185.1 Caldora sp. SIO3E6
TTTTTTTTTTGTATATATGCCTCTGCTTGGTTAGATTTAATGATTTTGTCGTACAGTTTTAGCGCCCTAATACGTTCGTGTTTATCCGTATAACAACCACAACCATCAAACCACCGTTGTATTTCGTCAAAATGAAATTGATGTTCTTCTGATTTGGATCGCCAATTTTCAACAAATTCTTTTTGTATAAATCTATCTAATTTTTCTGAAATATTCTTTTTTGAAACACCCTTAATGGCTCCTTCAAAAACAGCATTGCAAATATATTGAGTCAAGAATGGAGTTCCTTTTGTCCACAAAAGAATTTGCTCTAAAATAAATTCTGCATCTTCTTCATAGACAACCTTTAAACCATCACATAATGCGCTTACGTCATCTTCTAAGTTTCCTAAAGCAAAGTTCTTTGCTTTATTCCATGCTTCCTCTCTAAAGAAATAATAAGGATTAACAGTGCCTAAAAGTACAAATTTGATTTTACCCCGGTTATTTTTTTTGGAAGCACTATCACCCCAAGAACTAAAATCTGAGAAAATATTTTCGCTTAATTCTCGATATCTAAATAGTTTTTGAATTTCGTCAATAAAAAATACTGCTCTTTTAGCCAAAGGAAAGTCTTGCGATATAAAATATTCTAGGAATTTTATAAAATTATCAAATAGAAAATTTTCTTGCCAAAATTTATCAACTTTATCCTGGAGAAAAATTAGACTATCTGTTCCTTCTAAAAATTCGTTTTGGGTTGTATATAATTCACCACAAATTTTTTTAAGTAAATGTTTATAAAAACGAGATAAATTTTGTTCCTGTTTAATATCAGAAGACTTAGAAATCTCTATGGTAGCACAAATAAATTTTTCCTTCTCCAAACGATTTGAAATACGCCTTGTTAAGCTAGTTTTGCCCATTTGTCGTGGGGCGAACACACACCCCAAGTGAACGTCGTCTAAAAAAGCAAACTTGTAAAGATCGTTATCTGCTTTTCGCTCGACATAACTTGGGTGCTCTGCAGTTAAAGACGCGCCAATCTTATAGTATTCATTCATTGTTGGTATCATGACTTATTTTTCAGGTGTTCTAGGTAACATTCTTGATAAAGTTTACAAGATACTAGCTTGTTATTTTTGTATTTCACCAAACCTATTTTCATAAGCTTAGTTCTTATAGATATTTCTTCCCACGCGATATTTTTAATTGTTTTCTCATAATATTCAGCTAGTTTTTTATTCTTAGTAAGAATGTGGATTACTTCAACCAAATAATCATCAAATATTTCAGATTTTTCTTTTACAACTTCTCGAAAAAAATCATCGATTTTTTTTTCTTCTATTGTTATTTTTTGAGATGCAAGGTGATACAGAACTCTGTTTATTAAGTCAGGATTTCCACCAATCCATTCCGTAATCTTTTCAACAGTTGCATCATCAAAAGTTAACCCATATCGCTTGGCTTGAAATTTAATTTGCCCAAATGAAAACTCTGGAATGGGAACAGGAATACCTGCATTAAAAAGTAAAGAGCCTTTTGGTTCTTCAACACCAGCATATGGTTCAGTAGAGTAAGCTATAACAATATTCGGCCACTTAGGAAGATTCTTGATATCGCGATTTATCCTGCTCTCATATACAGAACGCAGTAAATCACAAAAATCCACAGAAATTTGTTCTCTGTTTAACATTGAATCGAAATTTTCAATAATCAAAGTGCTCTTAGTATATGATATTTTTCTAAAAACATATTCATTAAGAAACGATATGATTTTTGTATCAGTATCCATGTCTTGATTCCAGTATTCTTTTAAACTTGGAGGTTTGTCTTTGTCCTGTAAAACAGAACGAAATTCTCTTAAAATTAACCTAGTAAATTCGTATACCAAAGAATCAAAATCTTCCGAATCTCTTCTAGAAGAGTCTGCTGTTTGACAGTCTACAAAACCCACGAAATGATCCTCATCTTTGCTTAACTCACGTTGTAAATTAACCAGTGCAGTAGACTTACCTCGCCCTTTTGGAGCAGGAAGACGAATCAATAATGATTCTCGCTTGTTTTCAATGCTCTTAAAATTTCTTAATAATGTATCATTTATAGACTCTACATAGTATGGAGATTCCCTAGAAATAGGGCCTGTAAATGGCTCATTGGGAGGACATTGTGGTTCAATTTCTTGAAAAGGAACATAATCCAGTTTATTGTCACGTACAAGTTTATTAGAATAACACTTAAACAGCTCTATTAGTTTCAATTGATATCCTTTGCCACGCTTTCCTAAGCCTGTTTTATTAGATTTAATTCCAAACATTTCATAAATAGCATCAGCGTCTTTTTGAATCCTTTTAAGTGTATAAACATGATTCAGTTTGTTATATATTTCTGTGGGTCTATTGTGTTTGATTAATTCCAGTAAAATTGTATGACATCTCATCTCTTTATCATTTTCTTGAGATTTATCTTCTATTTCTTCTATTTTTCCTAATACTTGTTGATATTCCAGCATCTTTGTATTATTGATTTTTTTACAGTCTTTTCGAGCAAGTTTTTAAAATATCAAAAAAAAAGGAGAAAAACCCATTTTTTGTTCAGTGGTGCTCACTGAGAGTTTGATTCTTTTGTATTGAGGAGTCTTTTCAGACAGTCTCTTGGAGATTGTTTGTTTTTTTACAAAAATTTACATATTTTTTTTCGCTCGGATGAAGATGAAGTTTTAGTAATGCACACAAAAGCAGGTAAACCACTTGTGTGTAAGCATTTTACCATATTTTTTTATTGATTACAAACAACGTAAGTATACCTCTTTATTCTAAATTTATCCCTCCCTAATTCTAAATTTATCCCTCCCTAATTCTAAATTTATCCCTCCCTAATTCTAAATTTATCCCTCACTTTTTAAAATCTCTCTTATAAACAAAAATTTTCTCCCTCTTGGCAAACACAAAAAAAGAGGTAAGGTAACCTTTAGAGAAATCATTGAAGTTATCTATTATGAACAATTTACTTCGTACCTTTCGGAGAAAATTTTCTAGGTTTGATCGCCATGACAAATCTCTACTAGCAACTCT
>JAAHHL010001069.1 GCA_010672185.1 Caldora sp. SIO3E6
TGGTGCTGATAGCGCTCAATTTGTATGATTCCCTATCACCAAAATTGGTTTTTGCTAAGGATGTACGCCAAGTTTTAACCTATGTAGAAACCGGTAATGTGGATGCAGGAATTGTTTATAAGACGGATGCTAAAATCTCCGCCAAAGTTCAGGTTGTGGCCACGGCGGCAGCAGACACTCACTCACCGATTATTTACCCTGTTGCTGTATTGAAAGATAGTAAAAATCCAGAAGCAGCTCAAGAGTTTATCCAGTTTTTATCCAGTGATGCAGCGGAAACAGTCTTTCAAGGCTATGGCTTTAGTAGTTATTAGTTGTTAGTTGTTAGTTGTTGGTTATTAGTTGTTGTTGTTGGTTGTTTGTCGTTTATTATTATTAAAGCAACCGCCAAGGCAATTAGGACAAGGGGCTTAAGCATTGGTGTCAACTTAAAGTAAAACCCATGCCCCACAAGGAACTTAAGTTCCTTGCTAATAGCTCAAGTCATCTAAAGATGACTAAACAGCCGAAAAATTTAGTCCATTTTAATGGACTTAAGCTATTAGCCTCATCATTTGAATCCAAGGTGAGTTAGGTCATCCAGCTAGTCAGCTATGTCTAGGCTTAAGTTGACACCAATGGGGCTTAAGCCCCTTGTTAACTTGCCTTACCTGAGAATGTCTTAACCGCCCTGGCGACTGCTATAATTCCCAATTCCCAATTCCCAATTCCCAATTCCCAATTCCCAATTCCCAATTCCCAATTCCCAATTCCCAATTCTCATGGACTTCTCTCCTCTTTGGATTTCTTTGAAAACAGCAACTATTGCTACGATTTTGGCCTTTTTTGCCGGGATTATGGTAGCAGGTTGGATGTTTGGCTACCGAGGGAGAGGGAAAGGATTAATCGATGGATTGTTTACCTTACCTTTGGTCTTACCTCCAACGGTAGTTGGCTTCTTGTTGCTGCTACTTTTGGGTAAAAATAGTCCTCTAGGAAAGCTATTATACCAATGGGGCATTACCCTGATTTTCTCCTGGCCTGCAGCGGTAATTGCGGCAACAGTGGTGGCATTTCCGTTAATGTATAAAACTGTCTTGGGTGCTTTTGAACAGGTTAATCGAGATTTAATTAACTGTGCCCGTACTCTGGGAGCATCGGAGTGGCGCATTTTTTGGGAGGTACTATTACCTTTAGCATGGCCTGGTGCGATCGCGGGAACTATTTTGGCTTTTGCTCGGGCACTAGGGGAGTTTGGGGCGACGTTAATGCTAGCAGGTAGTATTCCCGGTAAAACCCAAACCATGCCTATCGCAATTTTCTTTGCTGCGGAGGCAGGGAAGATGGATGAAGCCTTACTTTGGGTACTAGTGGTAGTAGCAATTGCCCTGATAGCAATCGCGGGAATCAATTATTTATCTAATTCCCCTAATTTAGCTCAAACTCGATTGGTTGCTTATTGCTCATTTTTGATTAATCGTTGGTCATCTATTTTAGGACGTCGCTTATACCAACCCCGAAAACCTCAACATCTCTTCCCCAAGCAAGAAGTCCCATCTTTAACTATGAACCATAATCAAGGACTTCTAGTTAACCTACAAAAAAAAATCGCCAATTTTACCCTGGAGAGTAACTTTGTTGCCCAGGGAAAACCCTTAGGCATTTTAGGAGCATCGGGTTCGGGGAAAAGTATGACTCTAC
Source organism: Caldora sp. SIO3E6 (assembly GCA_010672185.1). Classification (GTDB taxonomy): domain Bacteria; phylum Cyanobacteriota; class Cyanobacteriia; order Cyanobacteriales; family Coleofasciculaceae; genus Caldora. The sequence goes on from JAAHHL010001069.1 coordinate 1,681, forward strand.
GTTGTCTGGCAGGGTTAGAAATTCCTAGTCAAGGGCGTATTGTGCTCAATGGCAGGGTGTTGTTTGATTCAGCCCAATCCATTAATCTTCCGAGTCGAGAACGTCGCATTGGTTTTGTCTTTCAAAATTATGCTCTGTTTCCCCAAATGAGAGTAGCACGGAATATCGGATTTGGATTGCAAGGCTTATCAAAGACAGAACGTAAACAACGGGTATCTAAATATATTGAATTAATGCAGTTGCAGGGATTAGAACGACGCTATCCCCATGAACTTTCTGGTGGGCAACAGCAGCGGGTAGCGTTAGCCAGAGCCTTGGCTATTGAACCAGAAGCATTACTGTTAGATGAACCTCTTTCCGCATTGGATAATTATCTCAGAAGTCAAATTGAAAAGCTGTTAATTGAGGTTTTCTCTACCTATCAAGGTGTTACCTTATTTGTCACCCATAAGCTAGAAGAAGCCTACCGAGTCTGTGGTAATCTGATCGTTCTCTCCCAGGGACAAGTGATTGCATCGGGAGGCAAAGAAGCTATTTTTGAGCATCCCCCTAATTTTAAAGTCGCCCAGCTAACGGAATGTAAAAACTTTTCCCTAGCCCAGCCTATTGCTGAGCAACAGGTGCAAGCGATCGATTGGGGGTGTAAGTTGCGAGTTGTCGAACCCATTCCTCATCCCCTATCTTACATTGGTATCCGTGCTCATCATCTCACCTTTCCCCTAGAGCCAGAGGGAGAAAATACTTTTCCTTGCTCCCTGGTGACACTAAGTGAAACTCAACATCAGATGACCCTTTATCTCAAGTTGCACAATTCGACTAATAAGGATCGGGAGTATCATTTACAAGCGGAGGTGTATAAAGAGAAATGGGCTAATCTCAAACACCGACCATTTCCCTGGTATGTTCATTTAGATCCCCTGCGACTGATTTTAATGGCAGATTAAGGTAAAAGGGAATTTAGTGCGATCAGCTTTTCGTAGAGAAGGCAATCGCACCCTACCCGCATTTCTCACGAATTGATTTGAGAAGCTATGTCCAAATCCAAAATCCTCAAGCCGGGGGAACGTTATACCTTCAGCCAATACTTCGACATGAGCTATGCTGTCGAGGATATTTTAGCAGACTTGGATTGCACGATCGCTCGTTCTCCGCTCAACTTGCCCAAAGCTGAACCAGATGTCATTCAACACAGCTACGAATTTCTGCAACAATACCTGGAACGCAACCTTAAATTCGTCAATCCAGTCACAGAGATCTCCCGCCGAGAAGTCTTGATTGCGCCAACCCTGATGGAAGTCTGTGCAACAGTGCAGGCAACCTTGAACATCGAATATTCCCTCACCGTCAGCGACTGGTTGCGGA
>JAAHHL010000107.1 GCA_010672185.1 Caldora sp. SIO3E6
CCCTGGACATCATGCTGAAGGTAAGCTTGGCATGGGGTTTTGCTTATTCTCTAATGCCGCGATCGCAGCTTATTATGCTCTAGAGCAACTAGGGGTAGAACAAGTTGCTATTTTGGATTGGGATGTCCATCACGGTAACGGCACACAAAACATTGTTGAAAGTAATCCCCACATTGCCTACTGTTCCCTACATCAGTTTCCCTGCTATCCCGGCACTGGTAAAGCTAGTGAGCGGGGTTTTCACAACAATGTCCTTAACTTACCTATGGCACCAGGTAGTACCTTAGTTGACTATCAACTCATGTTTGAGCAACAAGTCATGCCATTTTTAACCAATTTTCAGCCAGATTTATTAATCATCAGTGCTGGATACGATGCAAATGAAGCTGACCCCTTGGCTGGGATTTCTCTACAACCACAAGATTATGCTATCTTCACCAATTACTGCCTCCAACTGACTCGTAAAATCATGTTTGGTCTAGAAGGTGGTTATGACCTCACTGCTCTAGCTCAATCAGTGGTGGCAACTATTGAAAGCTGTATGGAGAATTGAGAATTGAGAATTGAGAATTGAGAATTGGGAATTGGGAATTGAGAATTGAGAATTGGGAATTGGGAATTGAGAATTAAATTGCACCTATTGTAGGGGCGGGTTTAGGGACAGTCTAGGCTGTTTTACTCAAATATTGGGATCAAAACCCGCCCAAAGCCATCCCCTAAGTAGGAGAAAAGTAAACACAGGTCAGACTCTTACCAATGACAAATGACCAAGGACAAATGACAAATGACGATCTTCTTGTTCTATATTTGCTGACTTTTGTATAAATTTATACAAGATCCTGTAAAGATCCTGTGAAGATAGGGTTTTATGAATATCTGTTCTTTACAAAGAAATAATAATTAAAAATAGCTGCCGGTTTTTGCTATTTTTCATGACAGATCAAGCCCTAAGCCACAGACCAATCACTCAACCTACAGACATCTTGAATCAATTGCAGAGTGGTCAATTGCTTCGAGTGTATGGTAGGCGTGGCAATGCGCTAATCATTGTTCATCGTCACCATGCAGAAATAGCAGGACCTGGTGCTGCTGTCGGTAGTGTTTTTGACCTCGATTGTTGTCGGGTGATTCCTGTTGGCAAAGTATCGATAATTTATCCCGAATCTCTCACCAAGCGCCAGCAAGCTTATGTAATGAGGCAAAAATGGATTCGTTTCACTCAAAAGGCAATGGAGACTTATATACCCTTGGAACGTGGGCAAAGACTCTTGATTTTGCTCCACAAATACTTCGCTACCGAATTGATTGACTCACTATCAGATGAAGTATTGGCTCAGTTGGTAGGAGTTTTGCCGCGCACGATTGAGATGGTACGTTGTGTAAGGAGGCAGGAGGCAGGAGGCAGAAGGCAGGAGGCAGGAGGCAGAAGGCAGGAAGTAGAAGAAAGTCCCGATGAAAAAAATTTCACCACCATGAATGAAAATCAATCCCTGGTACGTCAGGTGCGTCTCCCGTGTCCCCGCATCAAGAAACAATTGTGGAACTGGCATCCTGCCAGTTAGGAAATACGCTAAGTAAATCGGCAATATTAAAATTAACTGGTGAAGGTCGTCATTTGTCATTTGTCATTGGTCATTTGTAAGGGTTTGAGCCGTATTTACGTTTTGTAACATAGTTCATTTTATTTCGACCTACCTACTTATGAGCATCGTTATTAATGATGAGTTTTGGTTGTAATTATCATGATTTTTTGCTACTATTATTTAATAATGGAATAGGTGTACGCTTGTAATGTATAAATTGCCATCTGATATCTTTTAAGCGATCGCTTTCAAGAAACAAGGCAGTCCCAATGAAAAAAATTTTTTCACCACTAATATTCCAGACAATCAATTTAAAAAACTGCAAGATTTGGCTACCGTGCATGGAATTGCACCTAAGACCTAAAACCTAACACCTAAGACCTAAAACCTAATGCCTAATGACCTACACACCTGTAAAACTTACTTTTGAACAATACCTCGAATATGATGATGGCACAGATAACCGCTATGAGTTACTTAATGGAGAGCTAGTTAAAGTGCCACCAGAGAGCGAACCCAATAGTTGGACGACAACCTGGCTAAGAGATGAATTAGTCCAGTTGATTAAACGTAGGTTAATCAAAACTCACGATTGTGAACTACAAGTTCCAGGCAATCCACAAAACCGCTACCCAGACTTAGTAGTACTGAGGGAGGAGCACCTTGCCCAAACCAGAAAGCGACAAACTATTACTATTAATATGGCTCCCCCACAGTTAGTTGTGGAGGTAGTCAGCCCCTACCGCAACCAAAATGATGAGAACTACCAACGTGATTATGTTGACAAGCGACTACAATATGAGAAGCGTGGCATTCCTGAATACTGGATTGTTGACCCTCAAGCACAGGTTGTGGTGGTACTGATGTTGGTAAATGGCAGTTATCAGGCAACCGAGTTCGCTGGTAATCAGCAAATTATATCCCGGATTTTTCCGCAACTGAAATTGACAGCTGCACAGATTTTACAGGCAAATTAGCAATTAGGGTTTGCTGTATAAGTCATTAGCTATCAGTTTTTAGCTGACAGCTTTCAGCTGACAGCTTTCAGCTTGAAGATTACCCAGGGATTTTCCACAACAATGCCAGCTTTTTGAGCCCATTTGATACATTTCCACAACACAATACTTGGCTTCTCAACGGCTGAAAGCTTTTTCTGGCATGGCTGACCCATTGATCCAGCAAGCCCCAATTAGTAGTAGGCTATCAGCTTCGCTGGTGCTGTAGGTAATCGCATCTCCCAAAAAGCAACTTCCAATGTAGTACCGTGGCAAGCTTAAAATTGTGGGTAAGATTTTAGGTTGGGTTGAGGAACGAAACCCAACCTACCTATTCTGTTAAAATTGAGGATGGTCAGTTATTGAACTACATTGTTGAAACAGGGGATTATCATGCCATCTACTTATCAAATTTTAGCTGCTGCTACCATAACTATGGTTGGCATGAATGCTGTTAATGTAGAGGCTGCTACAATAAACTACTTCACTGATCTGTCATTATTTAACGCAGAAACTTCAACAACTTTGATAGAGGATTTTGAAGCAGTTACTCCTAAAGACACTCCTCTGTCTTCTTTCAATAGTAATGGCAACACGTACACAGCATTGAGTAGTAATCCTTTCGCTCCAAACGTATGGATCGCTTCCTCTGGTTATACTAATTTTGGTGTGCCAATAACTACCAGTAGTATTTTAACTGCTAACGGCGATGAAGACTTTATGATTGACTTTGGAGCACCTAAACCAGTTGTTGGTTTCGATACCTATCTGAATGCTTTTGGTCTAGCAAACATTGAAATTTTCGGTAGTGGTGGACTTTTGGATAGTTATACCATAGATCAAGATCCAACAACCATAGGGTTTTTTGGTATAGTCGCTAGTGAACCAATTACATCTCTTCGCTGGACAACAGTAAATGGTAGAGCGGTTAATACAGGATTAGACAACATCCGGACTGGAACTGTTAACTCTGCCAATGTACCTGAACCTACAGCAATCGGTGGCTTGTTAATTACAGGTATTAGTTTGCTTTTTGCGAAGCGTCGCGAGCTCATGATACCTCCTGCCTCCTAATCTGAAAATAGACGCGGGGACGCGGGGACGCGGAGAAAGAGAAATTTTCATCCTACGTTGTGAACGAAAGTTCATGGGAGTCTGACTTGAAAGAGACGCACCGGACGTGGAGACGCGGAGAGAGGGACTTTCATGCATGGTGGTGAAAATTTTTTCATCGGGACTGCCTTCAGTTCCCAGCAACCTGCCAATTGCGCTCCTTGACGAAGTCACAAAACCAATTCACCGCTTCTAGACCTTGTTTACTGCGCCACTGCAAACCAATGGTACGGCTTAAACTGGGTCTTCCGTAGTTGGTGTGCTAAATTATTAGTTTGAATTGGCAAAGTATTAACAGCGATAGCCTTAGCCATTTATTACCAAATTTCAAGGAGTTTTGAGTTACTTAGGTGCTACAGCCTTTGTGTGGCAAGCTTTATGAGCTATTAAATCTGATAGTTTAGCACACTAAGTACGGAAGACCCATTAATTTTATTCAAAAAAACAGCTTGCTCAAACCTTAAGGCTACCTGATAATTAATAATTGATAATTAATAATTAATAATTGATAATTGGTATAAGACTGTGCAGTATCCCAGTCTTATTGAAAGTTTATAAGTAATCTATAATGCAAGGAATAGGTTTTATTTTAGCAGTTGGTTTGGCATTAATTCATGCTTTTGTCTCAAAGCTGAATGTCTTTGCCTTTATCCCGGAGCACCGATGGCTTTCATTTGCAGGTGGTGTCTCGATTGGATATGTCTTTTTGGAGGTTTTACCAGAGCTAAGCCATGCTCAGGAGGAATTAGAACATTCTGCTATTCCTCTGATGGCTTATTTAGAAAACCATGTTTATCTCCTCGCCCTCTTAGGACTGATCATATTTTATGGTCTAGACATTTGGGTACTAACTTCTCGGCGACAAAATCTCATAGCCAATCTTACCACTAGTCAAGGTTCTGCTGTATTTTGGATTCATATTACGGCTTTTGCTCTGCTGAATGGGATTGTTGGCTATCTACTCCAAGACTTGGGAGAACATTCCCTATTTCAATGCATTTTATTTTTTGTGGCGGTTGCTCTGCACCTTTTCATTATGGATGAAGGACTGCGAGAACATCACAAAACCCCCTATGATAAAAAAGGTCGCTGGATCTTGACAGCAGCAATTATAGTAGGAGCGATCGCGGGTCAAGTATTTCACCTCAATGAAGCTGCCATTTCAATTATTTGGTCATTTTTGGCAGGAAGCCTTATCCTCAATATTTTGAAGCGGGAATTGCCGGATGAGCAAAAGAGTTGCTTCTGGTCTTTTGTAGGGGGAACCTTGCTTTACACTGGACTGCTGTTGTTGATCTGAAGGCTGAGCTCAGCTAGTGTAAGAAGGCAGGAGACAGCAGGCAGGAGGTAAAACTCAAAAGAATTTAGAATTAGGAATTTGTAGGGGCGGGTTTAGGGTCACCGTTAACCCATTTGGCGATAATTTGGATACAAAACCCGCCCTGCCGTTAACGCATTTGAGATAATTTTGGTATAAAATCTGCCTTGTGGATAACGCATTTGATGATAATTTTGGTACAAAACCTGCCCTGTGGATAACCTAGGTAATGCGATCGCTTATTGATATTTTGGGGAATGATTTGGTTGAACGGGGGATGCGGAAAGGGCGGGTTTTGATGGGAATATTTGGGTAAAATGGGTGAGATTGTCCCTAAACCCGCCCCTACGATGCCCTTACAAATGCTTCGACAATTGGTTAATTGTGCGATCGCTTATTGATGATTTGGAAATTATTTGGTTTAACCGGGGGATGCCGATAGGGCGGGTTTTGATGGCAATTTTTGGGTAAAATGGGTGAGATTGTCCCTAAACCCGCCCCTACAAAGCCCCGACAACTGGTTACAATGCAGGGCAATCAGGTTAACTTGACACAAGACGACGACATAGAGGAGGAGACATGGCTACTAGCAGCTTCGCGCAATCCTGTGTTCGATGATCTTCACGATCAACAGGAGGATATTTACTCATTAAGTGACGGAAAGCCATTCCATGACTAAATATAAGATAGTTTAGGTGATAGCGAAAAGTCCCAGATCCCCGACTTCTTCTATTGGTTTTTTTAAGTTAATCACAGATCTTCAATCGAGAAGTCGGGGATCTTGAGTCTCTGCGATCGCAGCAACCTTTTCTGGAGTATGCTCAAGAAATCAGTCTTTTCTCAAATACTATATATGTGCGCACATTTCCCCATTGTAAAATAATAGTAGAGAATCAAAATAAAGTCAACTTAGAGAATTAAGAATGTAGAATGAAGAATTAGGAATTGGTATAAAATACCGCAAATTTTGTAGGGGCGGGTTTAGGGTCACCGTTAACACATTTAGCGATAATTTTGGTACAAAACCCGCCCTGCCGTTATCGCATTTGAGGATAATTTTGGGATAAAATCTGCCCTGTGGATAACCTAGGTAATGCGATCGCTTCCTTGATATTTTGGGGATTGTTTGGTTTAACCGACGGATGCCGATAGGGCGGGTTTTGATGGCAATATTCGGGTAATATGGGTTAGATTGTCCCTAAACCCGCCCCTACAATTGCTTGTTAATTTATTTGGGAATTGTTTGTTTAACTGGGGGATGCGGAAAGGGCGGGTTTTGATTGGAATATTCGGGTAATAGGGGCGAGATTATCCCTAAACCCGCCCCTACGATTATCGCTCAACTTACCAAATTAACTTACACCGGAATTAACTACTGACCGCTGCAACTCAGTTTTATTAATGTTACTTGCGATTGAGCTAGTTCCATTTTCTGGTAAGGGACGACGCTCCTCGATCAAGCTAATTATCGGACCGACAGTTTCTGGAAGAATTACAACTAAGCCACCGATAGCAGCTTGATCTAATCCAGTATTAATTGCATCTATCTCCTTGAGGATAACTTCATAACGACAATCTGGTTTTTGTTGGATAATTCCCTGAGCAATTAACTTTGCAGCTTCTCCACTAGGACGTCCTCTTAAGTCATCATCTTCTTTGATAATAATCCGATCAAAGATTTTAGCAGAGAGCCTACCTAATTCAATGAAATCCTCATCCCGGCGATCGCCAGGACCTCCGACTATCCCAATTCTCTCTCCGGGCCAATTGCGGACAAAACCTCCGAGGGCTTCATAACCGGCAGCATTGTGGGCATAATCCACTAAAGCATGATAGCGACCAAGATTAAACAAATTCATCCGTCCTGGAGTCTGTTCTACGGAAGCTCGGAAAGTAGTTAATGCTGCTCGAATTGCTTCAATGGGAACTCCTTGGGCAAAGGCGGCAAGACTGGCAGCTAGGGCATTAGCAATCATAAATGGAGCTAATCCCGACATAGTTACCGGCACATGCACTGCCTCTTCGATCCGCAAAGTCCAATCTCCCCTGAGAATTGACAGGTAGCCATTTTCATAAACTGCTGCCAAACCACCTTGCCGCCGGTGATCTTGCACTACCGGATTCTCTGGATTCATGGAAAAATAAGCCACATTACCTTTGACCTTTTGTGCCATAGCGGCTACCCGAGGGTCATCGGCGTTGAGGATCGCATAGCCATGAGGACTGACTGATTCCGCCAGCACACCTTTGAGGTTTGCCATCTGTTCTATGGTGTCTATATCGCCGATGCCCAAGTGATCCGCAGCGACATTTAAGACTACTCCTACGTCACAGCGATCAAATGCTAAGCCAGAACGCAAGATACCACCACGGGCAGTTTCGAGAATTGCTACTTCTACTGTGGGGTCTTTGAGTATTACCTGAGCACTTTGAGGTCCGGTAGTATCTCCTTTTTCCACCAGATGATCATCAATATAAATACCATCAGTGGTGGTATAGCCCACAACTTGTTCAGTTTGCCGATAAATATGGGCAATCAAGCGGGTGGTAGTAGTTTTTCCATTAGTACCGGTGACTGCCACAATGGGAACACGGCTAGGTTGTCCAGAGGGAAAGAGCATTTCCATTACCGGTGCTGCGACATTCCGGGGCAAACCTTGGCTAGGGCAAACATGCATCCGGAAGCCAGGAGCAGCGTTGACTTCGACGATAACTCCATCTACTTCCCGCAGGGGTTTTGTGATATCCGGGGTGACAATGTCAATTCCGGCAATATCCAAACCAATAATTTTAGCAACCCGTTCTGCCAACCAAATGTTTTCTGGGTGGATATCGTCGGTACGATCAATAGCGATACCGCCGGTACTCAGGTTAGCAGTGGCTCGCAAGTAACACCATACACCTTCTCTCAAAACCGTATCTAGGCTGTAACCTTGACGGTCTAACAGATTCATACTGGTATGGTCTACGGTTATTTTGGTGAGTACATTGTCATGTCCTTCACCACGATTGGGGTGGCGATTGGTCTCCTCAATCAGTTCTTCAATGGTGGACTTGCCATCCCCTACCACATGGGCAGGAATGCGCTCGGCAACTGCGACTAATTTGCCATTAACTACTAAAACTCGGTGATCATTGCCACGATAGTAACGTTCGATAATCACAGAGCGGGAGATCGCTTTGGCAGTATCGTAGGCTTTTTCTGCTTCTTCCCAATTTTGGATATCAATGGTGATACCTCTACCGTGATTACCATTCAAGGGCTTGATAACAATTGGGTAACCCCCAAGGTCTTCAATAGCGACTTCTAAATCATCTAGGAACTGAATCACAGTGCCACGCGGTACGGGAACACCGGCATCCCGCAAAGTTTGTTTCGTACCCTCTTTATCACAGGCTAACTCAACTCCCAGAATTCCGGAATGGTCACTTAAGGTTGCCTGAACACGCTTTTGGTAGCAACCATAGCCCAACTGAATCATTGCTCTGGCACTCAACGCCATCCAGGGTATATCTCTAGCTTCGGCTTCTTTAACTAGGGCTTCTGTACTGGGACCTAGGGCAGCTTCCTGGTGCAATTCCTTTAAATCTTTGAGGTCTTGCTCTAACTCTTTTTGGGGGTAGCTCCCGGTATCAACAATGCTGCGGCACAAGCGAACTGCTGCTCTGGTAGCATAACGACCAGCTTGTTCATGAGCGTATTCAATGACTACCTGATAAACTCCTGGTGTAGCTGTTTCCCTAGTGCGACCAAAGCCTACTTGTTTGCCTGCTAGTTCTTGAAGTTCCAGGGCTACATGTTCGATAATATGCCCCATCATCGTTCCTTGCCTCACCCGATGAAGGAAACCACCCCGGACACCAGGAGAACAGAAATGTTCTTCCAGACTGGGTAATGACCCAACGAGTCCTTCGTAAAAGCCAGGAATTTCATTGGAGGGCTTGTTTGCCAACTCCTCCAAATCAAGACGCATAACAATGAGTTTATGGCGTCGAATACTCCAATAGTTGGGACCGCGTAATGTCTGGATTTTTAAAATTCTCATAGGGGATGATTGTCAAGATGTACTTGAAGATGTTGAAAGAAGTGATTGCCGCACTCAGGGAGTACAGTAACAAAACACAGGATATGTAAAGTATATTTAAAGTTTCTTATGATAACTCAATAAATTTGCTGAACTGTTAAGTCACGACTCCTGTAAAGTTAGGCAACTTGACTAGTTTCCCGCGTTGAAAAGCTCTTAAACTGTTCTCTGTGAACAGTTTTCTCCTATATTATCCGTAACATTGTCTAAATTGACACTCTCCTCAGCCCTAGCTGAGGGAGTGAAAGATGTGGGAAGTATAGAGATGTACGAAATCAGATTTAAAACTCTGTACTTCCTCAGGCGACCAAGAGTATTGCTATAAGGCCAACAACACGCATCAATCTCAGAATTTTTGGCTCATGAGGGAGCGTTGGTGTATGTGGTAGCGATCGCCATGACAGAGAATGTGTACCCGGAGATTATGCAAACTAATGGGATCTTTGGCACCAATATAAGACTCATTGGTATAAGACATTTCTCCTGGATCAATAATTGTCACAGTGCCTTTACCCATGACATGCAACAGACCATCTTGTTCAAATAAGGCGCAGGTATCTTCATCAATACCGATTCCTAACTTATTCGGATGGGCAGCCATCGCACTCATCAGACGCGCCATACGATTGCGATTGTGAAAATGTTGATCCACAACTATTTCTGGGATGATCCCTAATCCTGTAGCCATTTCTACTAAGGAACGATTGGGTGACTCTCCGCTACCGCCCCCACCAATCATCTGGTGCCCCATTGCCGCTGCACCAGCACTAGTTCCTGCTAGGGTAATTTCACCTAGATGTACTCGTTGTAGGAGCTTTTCCATCATCGGCGTTTCTGCTAGTAAACCACACAGCCGCAACTGATCCCCACCAGTAAGGAAGACCCCTGTGCAGTTTGCCATATATTCCAAGATCAGAGGGTCAGACCCTTGGGTGCGATCGCGGATATCGAGCACCCTAATTTCCTGGGCCCCCATATCGGCAAAAATTCGGTGATAACGCTCACCAATCAGTGCTGGTTCTCTCGACGCTGAGGGAATAATCGCTATTCGACTTTGCCCTGATCCAGAACGGTAAAAAAAATTGTGCAGGATCTCGCGTCCATGAATTTTGTCCTCAGCACCACCAATTACTAGAACAGCTGTTTTCGTGGATTTAGGCATTCTCGTTCCTGGGAATTGAGACTCTAACTGGAGCATCATATCGATTTTTTCTTGCTATGAGGTAATTCAAGTGCTTAAGTTTTGGCTATCGCTCGGAATGCTACTTTAATACAATTTCTGAACTTGGCTCAACTCTTCAGGAAACGGTTGCAAACAAACACACGACTTTAAGCTCATGCCACGACTTGGATTAAGCGGGATGGCACTTCGGAGCCGCTGCGCATAAAATATCCTATTCTTCGATATGCCGAAGAAAGCGTCTATGTCAAGTGTTAGAGTTTTTTTGTATGCTTTAACACTTAAGTCAAGAAAATTATAATAGTACTTCTTTGGGAGGATGTCAAGGAAAGGAAATTTATTTAAAATTAATAAGTTTTTTGGTTACTACCCAAATACTGATCCAGCAAACCCTAATCAATACCTTGTGCGATTTGACATTGTTACCCTGTTTCCTGATTTTTTTACTTCTCCCCTGAACTCAGGGCTCATTGGTAAAGCTCTAATGAAGCAAATTGCCCAGGTTTATTTCGTCAATCCTCGCGACTTTGCTACAGACAAACACCATAGAGTTGATGATGAGCCTTACGGTGGCGGTGTCGGAATGTTGATGAAACCAGAGCCAATTTTTGCGGCGGTGGAGTCATTGCCGATTTTGCCTCGAAGGGAGGTGATCCTAATGACGCCTCAGGGACAACCTTTAAACCAAAAGTTGCTAAGAGACCTGGCAAGCAATTACGACCAACTGGTGGTGATTTGTGGGCATTATGAAGGGGTAGATGAGCGAGTGTTGAATTTGGTTACCCGGGAGCTGTCTTTGGGGGATTTTATTTTGACCTGTGGAGAAATTCCTGCCTTGACTCTAATTAACGGTGTAGTGAGATTGCTACCAGGAACTGTAGGCAAGGTAGAGTCCCTCAAAGCAGAAAGTTTTGAAGCTGGGTTGTTAGACTATCCTCAATATACCCGACCAGCTGAGTATCGGGGCTGGAAAGTACCCAATATCCTGTTGTCAGGCAATCATGGGAAAATTGCTCGGTGGCGCAAAGAACAACAAATTCAGAGAACACAGGAGCGTCGTCCTGATTTGTATGAAGATTGGTTACGGAATCTTGACAACGACTGAGTTTAGACTGACATCTTGCACTCTTTTCATTAAGACTTAATAATGAAAGAAACAAAGTCTATTTTTCTTCCCTGTTGCCTGTTGCCTTGTTTCTTGAAAGTTATTCTCTTGTGGAACTGGCATCTTGCCAGTCATCCCAATTATTACTTGACTGAGATTGCTACAAGCTAGAAGCTTGTTCCACTGGATTATTATTCCACAAGAGACTATTCTAATGTGGAACTGGCATCTTGCCAGTCATCCCAATTATTACTTGACTGAGATTGCTACAGGCACTGAAGCCTGTTCCACAACAGGAGATTATTCCACAAGAGACTATTTTAATGTGGAACTGGCATCTTGCCAGTCATCCCAATTGTTATTTGACTGAAATTACTACAGGCACTGAAGCCTGTTCCACAACAGGAGATTATTCCACAAGAGGCTATTCTAATGTGGAACTGGCATCTTGCCAGTTATCCCAATTATTACTTGACTGAGATTGCTACAGGCACTGAAGCCTGTTCCACAACAGGAGATTATTCTACAATATCTATCTGCCAGAAGAAAGGATATTGTTCAGCAATCTCCGATAAATTAGCTTTCACCGGATTTTCTCTAATATAGTTCCAGGTTTCTAACAACTCTCTTTCATCTCGCATAATGCGATCGTATCGCTCGTCTTGCCAGACAATACCACTATGACCCATTACTTTAGCCACTTGGTTAGAACTATAGCTTTTGATGCTGTGGATAATACTAGCTAATTTCCAATATTCCTGGTCTGACTTTGGCAAAGGCTGCATTAACCAATGGACATGATCTGGCATAATGACAACAGCATAGGTTTTGTACCTTTGGTTATTGAAGAATAAACAAGAATCTAGAACTACCTGTCTTGCTTCTGGAGTTAATTCTAGCTTTTGCCAGGTTTTAAAAGTAATAAAGTAAATTGCTACTGA
>JAAHHL010001070.1 GCA_010672185.1 Caldora sp. SIO3E6
CCATCTGCCCTCTCCTGTCAGATCTTCTCTCAAGATTCTACGCGATCGCTTGAGTGACCCAGAACCGGATGTCCAAGCAGCGGCAGCAGATGCTTTGGGAGCCCTAAAGCTCACAGAAGCTTACGACGATTTGCAGCAGCTTTATCAAGATACTCCTGAGTGGCTAGTAAAAGTCAGTATTATTGCCACTTTAGGGGAACTGGGGGAACCACGCTCCTTTGAACTTCTGCTGTCAGCTTTGAGTTCTGATAACAGCTTGATACAAACTATGGCGATTAGTGCTTTGGGAGAACTAGGTAATGTTAACGCAGTACCTCTGTTGATTCCCTATGCTGCCCATTCAGACTGGCAAATACGGCACCGAGTAGCGCAGGCACTCATTAGACTAGGGGGAGCAGATGTTCGCTCAACTTTGGAAACTCTGGCAAATGATCCTGTTGCACAAGTTGCTCAGGAAGCTCAAGAGGGCTTGAATTAGAACAGGGAACAGTGTTCTCAGCGGGCATGAAAATAACTCAAAGCGTGAAAAAAGGCTAAAAAGCTTACTGTACAACCTTTCTTCCCTCCTGCCTCCTGCCTCCTGCCTCCTGCCTTCTGCCTCCTGCCTTCTTGCACTATCACATCAAGCTTTCCCTGCCAAAAGAAGAGCCCCCCCTCGATAAGGGGGGACAAGGAGGGGCTCTTCAGGGGATAAGGGGGAGTCTTTATTATAACCATAATTTCTTCTAGATGTACATTTTTAACCAAACTAAATTTTGCAAGGGCCTCATTTTCGCCCAAAATCCCACCGCTATCAGGGAGACAAGGGGTGAGCTTTCATTCCTGTGTGGGGAGTGTGGGGAGTGTGGGAAGTGTGGGGAGTGTGGGAGGTGTGGAGAGATAGAGATACAAAGGAGAACTTATGATCTTTTGAACACTTAGGCTATAAATCCCACGCCAAATTTCGCTCACCCTAGGACAAGGGAGACAATAAGAGTTGTAGAGAGCCCAACTGTGAAATTGCAGTGATCTGGTTAACAACTCTCAATTCCCAATTCCCAATTCCCAATTCCCAATTCCCAATTCCCAATTATCCATTATCCATTATCCATTATCCATTATCAAACCTACTTTCTAAATTTATGACAGCGCTCCAAGTATAACAAAGCTGCTTTATCCGCTGAATTCTTTTTTAAGACCCTTTCAAACATTTCAGAACCCTCAACAAATTTGCGGTCATAATAAAAACTAATTCCCAGCTCAAAGTCAACCCTGGTTTTTTGCTTAACTTCAATCAAATCCGGCGCTTCACCATCAAAAGCTTCAAATACTGATATCGCATCTTTCCTGCCTTTGATTGGAACCTTGCCTAAAAATCGATACCTATACTGAGTAGGATCTTCTAGTTCAATTAAAATCTTCTCACTAAAGATTACTGTAGAGCCAAAAATTTTGGTCAACCCCTCTAAGCGAGAAGCCACATTCACCGCATCAGAAATCACTGTTTCTTCCATACGTTGCTCTTCCCCTACAGTTCCTAGCATCAAACTACCGACATGGATGCCAGTCCCGATGGCAATAGGTACTTCACCATTGGCTACGCGATCGCAATTGTAGCGCAACACCTGTTTTTGCATAGCAATAGCTGCTCGTAAGGCATCTTCTGCTTGTTCGGGAAACACTGCCATTACCGCATCACCAATGTATTTATCAATAAATCCCTTGTGGTTTCTAATTGCCGGTACAACCATTTTTAAATAGGAATTGATAAAAGCAAAGTTTTCCTCTGGCGACATCTGTTCCGATAGAGTGGTAAAGGAACGAATATCAGAAAAAAGAATCGCCATCTCCCTCTTGACATGATCTCCTAGCTTGACATCCAGGATGCTCTCATGTCCCAAAAGTCGGATAAATTCGTTAGGTACAAAACGACTGTAAGCTGTATTAACTTGAGCTAACTGAATATGAGCTTTAACACGAGCTACCAATTCACTGCGGTTAATGGGTTTTACTAGATAATCATTAGCCCCATAGCTTAACCCTTCTACCAAGTCTGATGGTTGCTCTTTAGCCGTTAGCATTATAATTGGTAGTTGATTAGCTGAAAAAGATTCCCGAACTTTTTGGCATACTTCATAGCCATCCATCCGAGGCATCATAATATCCAGAATAATCAAGTCTGGTTTTAAGCCTTGTTCCATCTTCTCTAAGGCTTGCATACCATTGGTTGCTTGTACTACTTCATAATTTTGCAGGGTAAGTAGCTTGGTAAGTACCTGTAAGCTAATCTTATCGTCATCTACTACCATAATGGTAAATTTACCTGTAGAAGTTGTTGATGTTCTACTAGTGGTGACCATTTTAGTTTGTGCTGGGCGTGGTAAGGAGGTTAAATTTGCGAGGGGGGCATTTTGAGCAATTGGCAGGGTAAAGGTAAACTGGGGACTATGATCCACTGTAGATGAACAGTACAACTTACCACCTTGCAGTTCTACTAATTGCTTAGTAGTCACCAAATCTAGGTTAGTGCAATTGAATTCCTGTGGTATTAAATCGTCAGTTGGTTCACCAAACATCTCCTCTAATGGCTCAAGCTTTATGGTATTATTGAGAGCTGCAACCGTAATTTCTAGCTGACGACCTACTACTTTGGCTGATACTTTAATAACGCATACATTGTTGGATTTTATAGCACTATCAATCAAGTTATGCAAGATTTGTTGCAAGAGCTTAGTATCAGCTTCTACTAGAGGTATATCTGAAGTAATTGCATTAATTAATTGTAAATTTTTATGCTCAAATAAATCCCTCAAAAGCTCTAATATACTATTGGTGATTACCCGCAGTTCTGTTGGTTGAATATCAAGTTTACAATATTTGTTTATATAAAAATCAAGTAACTCTATACTAAGTTTAAATAAACGTTTACTACTTTTATGAATCACTGCAATATGGTTTTTTTGAGCTTTTGATAGTTGCCCATAGGCTCCATCAAGCAATGATTGAGCAATTCCCATAATCTCATCAAGGAGCAGCTGCTGCTCATCTTGTACATTA
>JAAHHL010001071.1 GCA_010672185.1 Caldora sp. SIO3E6
TCAAAAATCTATGATTCAGAGAATTGAGCAAATGGTTACTCTTTTAATGGAAGAACGCCCGTTATTTAAAGAAAATCTTGATTATGCAGAGATGGTTGACCATTTAATCCAAGTATTTCAGAAAAATTTACCTATTGAAGAGTTTAATACAATATCAGACCAGGATTTAAAAGAGCGTTGTAGTGGGATAATGTCAATAAATTTATTGTCAACAATTGGTTCAAGTTTTACTTCGGAACAAATGGCGATTTTCGATGAGGCAATTAAGCGTAAATGAATTATTTGTTAGATACCAATATTGTTTCTTTGTCGCTGAGAAAGAATCGTCTAATCAATGAAAAAATTGAGGAGTTTAAGGCTAAAAAAAAGATAGTTTTTATTAGTTGTATTACTTATTTTGAAATTAGAAGAGGATTTTTAGCAGTCAACTCCCCGAAACAAAGGGAGAAATTTGAGGATTTTTGTCAAGATTATCAAATTATCTTATTAGATGATTTAGCAATTTTAGAAAAAGCCGCAGAAATTCATGCAAATCTCAGATTAAGGGGTTTACCAATTCAAACGGAGGATATTTTAATTGCAGCAACGGCTATTGTTAAAGGTTTAACTGTGGTTTCTAACGATCGGGATTTGTTGAGAGTTGAAGGATTGAGCTTAGAAAATTGGGTGGAAGGATAAGCACTATCTGATATAGCTTATAGTTTTATTTGGCAGGCAAAGCTGCTAGTATATCACTGGCTGCTAGAACAAACATATCATCCAGCAGATGAAATTGAGAAGGATTGAGTAGATCATGCACTTCAGCCAAAGCTGCTGCTTCAAAAGTTGCTTGCTTATTAAACTGGCATTCTAAGACAGCTAGATGCCGCCGTTCAATTCCTAGCCGTTTAGCAATTGCTTCCAAGTACCTCTGCTCACGGTAATCTATGGTGCTATGGGCAACTGACATCTGATAACAAAAGCCCAGCAATAAGAGTCTTTCTGGTTTGGAGAGGGAAGCCGTCAGTGTGAGCAATTGATGAGTTTTAGCATAAACCTGATTTTTGATCACTCCTCTGAACATCAAATGAGTTAAGCGACGCACATTAGTGTCTGAGGGAACAAATTGCTCAAGAGTTTCCTGTAGCCATTGCTTCTCTTCAGCTTCTACGGTGCCATCAGCATAAATCAAGCCCAGCAGAACTGTGACTAGAGCTGCTATAAATAGCATAGTGGGGGTGAGGTCCCGTTGATGCAGTTGCTCTCCAGTAATGCTTGACAGAAGCTCGACTGATTCAGAGCTAACCAGTGAAGTATCCATGTTTCTAACTCTGTGAGCTAGTGGTATCTTTCGTAGTGTAATACGTTCAGGTCTCCTTGGGATCATTTCAAGAAGCAAGGCAGTCCCGATGAAAAAATTTCACCGCCTGGTGATGAAAGTTGACTGTTGACTGTTGACTGTTGACTGCTCCCTTTTAAGCTAGGAGGTAGTGGTTCTTCTAAGCTAGAGAGATAAGTTATTAATTGAAAATATTAACTGACCTGAGAAAAAAATAGAGCAATGGTTACTTTTTTTTACTATAGAACAAGGGGCTTAAGCCCCTTGTTAACTTGCCTGTCTTAACCACCCTGGCGACTGCTATAAATCTAAAAATTAGTTCTAAATCATAGATTGACTTAACCTAAAATCAAACAAAATTTAATTAAAAATTAAATTGAATTTAACCTCGATTCAAGGCTACTAGCTGATATAGTGTCCCTAAATAATAAGGCTCTGAAAGCCTTATTGGGCAAGGCTATCTGTTTTACATCTCACTCAGAAACACTATGGTTAATAGCTGATCTAATATCTTGTGTTTTTTGCCAGTTGAGATGTTGCTGATCCCAAATAAAACCTTATAGTTTTTTCGCACACATTCACCATGGCAGATTTAATCCAACTTACTACCCTCGGAACCTACGCAACAGGCATTTTTGACGAGAGTGCTGCGGAAATTGCTGCCTATGACCCCGGAACGCAGCGTCTGTTTGTTGTCAATTCTAATAACACAACTATTGATGTTCTAGACATCAGCAACCCTTCTGTTCCTACCAAAATTTTTGAGATTAATCCAGTCGCAAATTTTGCTGCTGGTGCTGGTGCTAACAGTGTTGCGGTTAACAATGGTACTGTTGCGGTAGCAGTGGAAAATGACGATGGGCTATTGCCTGGTCAGGTTCTTTTCTATGATGTAAACGGCAACTTTCTCAATGCCGTGACCGTTGGGGTACTTCCCGATATGCTCACCTTTACTCCTGATGGTACTAAAATATTGGTGGCAAATGAAGGGGAACCCACAGATGATGGAGATCCAGAAGCTTCCATCAGCATCATTGACTTGTCTGGTGGTGTGGCTGCTGCAACGGTAACTAATGCTGACTTTACTGCCTTTAATGGTAGGGAAGCAGAACTAAGAGCTCAAGGAGTACGCATCTTTCCTGATAAAACTGTTTCTGAAGATGTAGAACCAGAATTTATTGCTGTTTCTCCAGATGGTACTAAAGCCTTTGTTACGCTACAAGAAAACAATGCTTTTGCGGTAGTAGATATAGCTTCGGCAACTATTGAGGATATCCTACCCCTTGGAGTGAAAGACTACAGCCAAGATCCTCTAATAACGCTAGATCCCAGTGACAGGGATGACGCTATCAATCTGAGCAACTTTCCAGTTGTCGGTCTCTATCAACCAGATGCGATCGCGTCTTTCGAGGCAGATGGTCAAACCTACTATATCACCGCTAACGAGGGGGATGCTCGGGACGAAGATGAACGGGTGGCAGATTTAACCCTCGACCCCGTTGCCTTCCCCAATGCTGCTACTCTACAGCAAGATGACCAACTCGGTCGGTTGGAAGTTTCTACCATTGATGGAGATACCGACGGTGACGGTGATTTTGACCAACTGTTCACCTACGGTGGACGTTCCTTCTCCATTTTTGATGCATCCGGCAACCTCGTCTTCGACAGTGGTAATGATTTTGAGCGGATTACGGCTGAATTATTGCCAGCCAACT
>JAAHHL010001072.1 GCA_010672185.1 Caldora sp. SIO3E6
TTCAAAGTCCCCCTTTCTAAGACCAAACTTCAAAGTCCCCCTTTCTAAGACCAAACTTCAAAGTCCCCCTTTCTAAGACCAAACTTCAAAGTCCCCCTTTCTAAGACCAAACTTCAAAGTCCCCCTTTCTAAGACCAAACTTCAAAGTCCCCCTTAGAAAGGGGGATTTAGGGGGATCAAAATGTACCCCAAAAGTCCTAGAATTGCTATAGATTCCATTATTACTGATATTGAGACGGATTTACAATATCTTACACATTTTTTCTAAGAACCAGTATTATCCAGCATCAGTTGGACCTGAGACATTCTATAACCTGACTAGCACAATCGCTATCTGCATAATTTCAATAGCAATAAAGTAGCTTGTGATACAAAAAGCTTAAGTATATTCACTGAGCAAACTGTTTCATAATTAAAGTTTTATCAAGTTTTTTGATTTACCCAAACTTCATGATAGTATCATAATTCAAGATTAACTTAAATATCTCCTCAAATTTGACTAATATCGAAACTCATGGCAAAAGCTGAATTCACTAAATGGACAGCGGAATGCTACGATCGCGCTCAAATTGGGGCAGACAAGTTTGACGCGAAAGAAGCGGAGTGGAAAATCGCTGCCGATGGCCATTCTGTAACTCAAGACAAGGATGCCTCCCCGAGCTTTTTTTACAGTAACTTTAGCACTTTCAGCCATATTATCTCGGCTAAGCTTAGTGTTGAAACCGCTGCTGACGATGACTTGATTGGTTTTGCCTTGAATTTTCAACCAGGGGATACGGGTAACGACAATGCTGATTTTCTCTTGCTTAGCTGGAATGCTCAGCCGAAAAGGGCTGGACTGAAGTTATGTCGTTTCAGTGAGATTCCCCAATATCTCAAATTTTTGCACCTACCGGAAGTGGCTCAAGCTCAAAACCTCGGTTCAACTCCCTGGGAGCATAAACGAATCTACCAGTTTAAGTTTAATTGTAATTCCAGTAAGATACAAATTTGGGTAGATGACAACTTAGAATTTGATGTTAACGGCAATTTTGAGGACGGGCGCTTTGCTTGTTTTGATTGTTCCCAAGCAGCAGCAGTCTTTAGTGATATTGAAGCGGAGATGAAGGGTAGTATGCCCTTGATGAACTGGAATATCCCATCTGAGTATAAGCTCAGACGCATTAAGGTTTCTTACTATTACGAACCGGGCACTAAAATTTCCTACTATTACTACCCATAAGACCTAATTCCCATGAAAAACGCTATATGGTAGTTCTTGCATCCGTGAAGTAAATCACCGATCCCCCTCGCATCTCCGTTGGAAAGGGGGACTTTGAGGTACAGTGTTGAACCTCATAAAAATGAGAAACGCTATAAAATATGTCTAAGTTAATGCTTACTCCCAATCATCAATGTTCTTTAGTGATAATAATCAGAACCTATGACAACAGTTAATCTCAATAACTGGACAGCAGAATCCTATGATCGCGCCCAGATTGACGCACTCAAATATAAAGCGAAGGACGCCCAATGGGTGGTTTTCGACGGTGGTAAATCGGTTTCTCAACAAACAGATTGTCAACCAACCTTATTCTACAGTGACTTTAATATTGTCGATAACACGATCTCAGTTAAGCTCAAGGTTGACTCTAACTTCGACGATGACCATATAGGCTTCGCTTTGAACTTTAAGCCAGGAGATACCACCAATGCTAATGCCGATTTTCTGGTGCTTCACTGGAGTAAGAGTCAGTCTCGCATGGCATTATGCTCTGTCAAAGGCATCCCCGACTTCATCAATTTTATTAAACTCCCTGTAGTTGCCACAGCCAAAACCCTGGGCTCAACCGGCTGGAAAAGCTATCAAACCTATGAGTTTAAATTTGCTTGCACCCCAAACAAGATCCAAATTTGGGTAGATGGCAGCTTGGAATTTGACGTTGGAGTCAGCTTTGATAATGGAAGGTTTGCCTGTTACTCTTGCTCCCAAGGAGGAGTTGTCTTTAGTGATGTTACAGCTGATGTCTCAGGGGCAACCTCGGAACCTGGAACATCAAATGGACCGGCTGAGTTAACTAGATGGGTAGCAGAATCCTATAATCGTGAGCAAATTGGCGCACAAAGTCAAGAAGAAGCAAAATGGGTGATCACTGCGGCTCAAATAAATAATGGTCAACCGACCTTTTTCTACAGTGACTTTAACACTTTTGGCCATACTATCTCAGCTAAGCTTGGAGTTGAAACCGATGCTGACAATGACTTTATTGGCTTTGCTTTGAACTTTAAACCAGGGGATACGGGTAACCAGAATGCAGATTTTCTCCTGCTTACCTGGAATGCCCAACCAAAAAGAGCCGGACTGAAGTTATGTCGTATTAGTGGTATTCCACAATTTATGGATTTTTTACACCTACCAGTGGTAGCTAAAGCCAAAAACCTGGGGTCAACTCCCTGGAGAGCTAGGCAAGTGTATCAGTTTAAGTTTAAGTGCAACTCCAACAAGATACAAATTTGGGTAGATGGTAGCCTAGAATTTGACGTTGATGGTAATTTTGAGGATGGGCGGTTTGCCTGTTTTGATTGCTCTCAAGCGGCAGTAATCTTTAGTGAAATTGAAGCTGGAATCTAATATCAACTGAGTCGGAGTTGTGAGTAGATAACTATGTCGTTTTTTCTATAAATGGCATAGTTGTCTACTCCTATGGGAAATTTACATTATTCCATCTCTTTTAGATTAAGTTGATTGGGAATGATATTAACTCTTAACTTACTAAAGTGTGATACATTATCTAGTATCAATTTCACCCTAAGAGGGATGAATAAGACCAGCACTCTTGGTTAAGAATCCCAGAAAATATCACTTGTGTAAAAAATTCTACTTTGATTTAACAACATAAGAATCATGAAACCCGTTGATTTGACTAAATGGACAGCGGAATCTTACGATCGCGCTCAGATTGGAGCCCTCAAATATAAAGCTCAGGAAGCTGACTGGCAGGTTTCCGCTGATGGCAAGTCAGTTACTCAACCGATGGATGCCCAACCGACCTT
>JAAHHL010001073.1 GCA_010672185.1 Caldora sp. SIO3E6
TAAGAGAATCTAGCCGCAAGTGACGCTTACCAATAACTACTCTGTATAAAGCAGAAGTGGGAGCTGGTAGCTTTTCTCTCAAGGAACTCCAGTCTCGCAAAACTCGCAAACCCATTAATGTTGCTTCCGTTGCACTAAGGCTTAACCCTGTCATTTCTGTTGTTGGTAAAGTGGTTTTGGAGTCAAATTTAAACTGAGCATCTCTAAGTCGAAACAAACCACAGACTTGGCGGAGCACTAAAACATGGAATAGTAACCTCAGCTGTTCTGGTTGTAGAAACCCCTGGGTCTTTAGGTAAAGACCAATTGGTATATTAGCAGGACACCGGTTCACTTGTTTACGCAGCATTCCAGGACTGATCCAACCTCGCCGACAAATCATCGCCAGTAAGCATTGGTAATCTAGGCGATTGGTTACAGCCACAATGCGACCTTGGTGTAATAGCACATGTCGGACGTTTTTCTTGCCCTGATTCCGGCTATCAGTCTGGAAGCGGAGAGTCAGTAATCCAGTTTTGTTTCCCTGATCTAGAAATTGGAATAGTTCTGGTAGGGAAAACTCTGCCAAAGTACTTATAATTGCCATTATCTTTACATTAACATCTAAAAATTTGCTTTCAACAATGGATAATCCCCTTATTAACCAACTAAACTGTGAATAACTACCAATTTTTTTTATATTTGTTATATAAAGATTACACAAGTTAATGATTTTAGTCTATACTCTATAGTCCCACCTATACCTAAAAGCAGAATTTCGAGTGACAGCGGGCTTCAAATATAGTCATTAATTGATAGTGTCAGTATTACTGTAGCTTCCTTTCTATCGTATTTAGGGGCAATAGCATTGCCCTCAATGTCCCGGTTTTTTATATCATTCAGGATTGACTTTGTCAACTAAGATTGAGTATCGTAAGCTCCAGTTATTTTTCGGATTGGCTCTAAAGCAATCTTGATTTCTGGAATCACACGCTTAATCTCCAGCATTAGTACCCCCTGTTTAGCAGCTTTGCTAGCTAAAACTAGTAAAACGGCATACTCTCCACAGTTAGTTAGTATGCCATAACCTTGATCTCCCTCAACATAGATGCGGTCTAGAAAACCTCTAGACAATTCAGAACCGATACGCTCACCTAAAGACAGCATTGCTGCTGACATTGCCGAGACTCGTTCTTCGTCCATTTCGCTGGGTAAGCTGGACGCTAAAGGGAGTCCATCGGGAGAAACAAGGGCAGCTCCCTGAACATCGCTGGCTCCGGTAACAAAATTTTGTAGAATACTCTCAAGCTTGGCTGTATTGATTGTCATAGTTATTTTTTTCTCATGTAGGGGATTATAGATTAGACGGCTATATACATTGAAGCAAGCTTTCCCAATTCACTACTACATAGTGAGCTATATCGCGCTTATCATAGACTTCAGGCTTGATGCCTAAAATTTACTATCCTCAAGCCAAAGTTAGGTGAATCAGCAACTATGCGAACTTATTATTGCGGCGAACTCAGAAAGAATCATATTGGAGAAACTGTTACCCTATGTGGCTGGGTAGACCGTCGCCGCGACCACGGAGGTGTAATTTTTTTCGATGTGCGTGACAAGAGCGGTATTATCCAAATTGTTAGCGATCCTCAACGCACGCCAGATTCCTATGCAGATGCCGAGGCACTACGGAATGAATATGTGGTAAGTATTAAAGGGCGGGTGACGGAACGTCCAGCAGAGTCTCTGAATCCCAAACTGCCGACAGGGAAAGTGGAAATTTACGCTGAGGAGATTAAACTGCTCAATGGCGTTCGGAAACAGCTACCTTTCCAGGTTTCTACCGCTGATACAGAAGATGTGCGAGAAGATTTGCGACTCAAGTACCGGTATTTGGACTTAAGACGCGATCGCTTGAGCAAAAACCTGCAACTGCGTCATCAGGTAACTAAAGCGATGCGCCGTTTCCTAGAAGATGAGCAAGGGTTTATTGAAATTGAGACACCGATATTAACTCGCTCCACTCCTGAAGGTGCTAGGGATTATCTAGTACCTTCCCGAGTCAATCCTGGACAATGGTATGCTTTGCCCCAGTCCCCCCAGCTGTTTAAGCAATTATTGATGGTATCAGGATTTGACCGTTACTACCAGATTGCTCATTGTTTCCGGGATGAAGACCTCAGAGCCGATCGACAACCTGAGTTTACTCAGTTGGATCTGGAAATGAGCTTCATGTCCCAAGAAGAGATTATCCAGCTTAATGAGGAATTAGTCAGTTACATTTTCAAAACTGTCAAAGGTATTGACTTACCCTTACCTTTTCCTCGCCTCACTTATGCTGAAGCCATGGATCGCTACGGTAGTGATAAACCAGATACTCGTTTTGGCTTGGAATTAGTTGATGTCTCTGATTTGCTCAAAGACTGTGGCTTTAAAGTCTTTTCTGGTGCGGTGGCAGCGGGAGGAATTATTAAAGTGTTGCCAATCCCTGGAGGGAATGAGACTATCTCTAATGTACGGATTAAGCCCGGTGGGGATTTATTCAAAGAAGCTAGCGAAGTTGGTGCTAAGGGTATTGCCTTCATCCGAGTTAAGGAAGGGGGAGCAATTGACACTATCGGAGCGATTAAAGATAATCTGACACCAGAGCAGACAGAGAAGCTTTTGGCACTTACTGGTGCTGAAGCTGGTCACCTATTACTATTTGGTGCTGGCCCTGGGGAAATTGTCAATAAAACCCTCGATCGCCTGCGACTAGTCATTGGTGAAGAGTTAGGGCAAATTGACCCTGAGAAACTCAATTTACTCTGGGTGACTGATCCACCCATGTTTGAGTGGAACGCTGATGAGAAGCGCTTGGAGCCCCTACATCACCCCTTTACTGCACCCCATCCCGATGAGCTCGATGATCTCAAGACAGCAAGAGCCCAAGCCTACGACTTAGTATTTAACGGTTATGAAGTAGGTGGCGGTAGTCTACGGATTTACCAGCCAGAAATTCAGCAACAGGTTTTTGATACTATTGGCTTGTCTACTGAAGAAGCTCAGAGT
>JAAHHL010001074.1 GCA_010672185.1 Caldora sp. SIO3E6
TTTGGTTTCTAGTTCTTTCTTACTTGTTACTTTTTACTTGTTACTTTTTACTTCAAAACCAGTTTCTAATGCACTATTTTAGGTGGGTCACGGCAGTAGGGTGTGTTAGCGCAGCGTAACGCACCACATTGCCGGTACGATCATGTTCAAAAAACGGATTTGTATAAATTGTTAAATACACAGAAATCTATATGGGATATCTTTACCTTTTTATCGCAATAACGGCAGAAGTCATCGCTAACACGGCACATTCAGTTGGTGCGAGTTGATGACTACAGATACAGAAGCAGCAAAGAGTTTTTATGCACAACTGTTGGGCTGGAAGCTCCAAGATATATCGATGGAAGGAACAACTTACACTACCATCTCAGCTGGTGATCAAGAAATTGGTGGCATGATGTCGGTATCTGCACCCGCAGTACAAGGCAATCCGCCTCCTCATTGGGGTGTGTATGTAACGGTAGATGATGTTGATGCATCGGTTAAGAAAGCGGAAGAATTAGGAGCAACCATCTTGGTGTCACCGATGGATATTCAAGATGTAGGGCGCTTCTCCATTATACAAGACCCCCAAGGTGCAGTACTGACGCTCATCACATATATCAGCTAATTGTGTAGTGATGAATCACATTATGCCTTAAATTCAGGGTTTTTCTTGAATTTGCCTTGGTTGAGGGCGCACGTTGGTGTGCCCCAACCTCATGGAAAATGCCTCAACAATATCTGATTAGCTCTCTTGCAAAAGTCGATAAATGATAATCTGGTTGAAGCAAGGGTAATAGAGAAGTTAAACTATATTTACCTTGAAAAGGTAAATATTTATGACTAATCTTCCAAATTAAGTTCTTCCTTTTCGAGGACAGACACGATGAGTTCATATGCTTTTTGGAATAATAAAGGAGGTGTGGGAAAAAGCTTCCTCTGCTTCGTCGCAGCTTCTGAATACGCTTATCTTCACCCTGATACAGATGTCTACGTAATTGATCTATGTCCCCAAGGAAATGTATCAGAAACTTTACTGGGCGGATACCTCAAAGGTTCAGAGGCATTAAACTGCCTCATCCAGAAAAATCCACGCGCTACAGTAGCAGGGTATCTTGAAGCACGATTGAACTCCCCCTTTCAAATGATTCCTGATGTATCTCCCTTTGTCTGTGAACCAAAAAAGTTTAATCAAGATATTCCAGATAATCTGAGGCTTTTGTGTGGGGATAATCTCCTCGAAATAATCTCTGAAGCAATTAGGCAAACTTCTCAGCTACCAATCCCAGTTGATGCTTGGAAGCAGGTACTTACTTGGATACGAGATCTCACTTTTGCTCTCCGTAGAGCCAGTGGAGATCGAGACACTCTCTTTCTAATTGACTGTAACCCTAGTTTTGCAGTCTACACACAGCTTGCTATTATCGCAACAGAAGGTTTAGTTATACCATTTACAGCAGATGATTCTTCCCGTCGCGCTATTGAAAATGTGGTGGCACTTCTCTATGGCATAGCCAATCCTGATCTAGCACCATATGCAAGAATAAGCTTTGCCAAACGTGCGAAAGAAGAAGATGTATCTGTACCAAAACTACATACCTTTGTGAGTAATCGAGTGACTTTATATGAAGGTAAAGCAAGTAAGGCATTTGAAGCGGTAAACAAGACTATTAAGCAGACGATGGATAATAAACACAAGAAACATCGTCATATTTTTACAAACCCAAAAGAGTTACCAAGCAATAGCTTCATTGAAATTCCGGATTATCACAGCGCTTGTGTTGTTGCTACTCATAAAGGTACACCATTACACAAACTGAAGCCTGGACCGAAATATATCAAAGGTGAGCGTGTACAGTTAAATCCAGGTCCACTAGATAGATATAAAGATGCGCTCAAACAATTTGTAGACTGTCTCTAGGTGTATTGCGATGCCATCACCAGCAGCAGTCAAGTATGGACTTGCCTCAAAAAAAGCTCAAATTTTACGCCAAACTGCTACAGATATCCGTTTGCGTCCAGTATCTCGCAATCAAGCCCAAGTTTACTATCATTCTGCTCTAGCTGCCTTTGTTGCCGCTTGGGATGCGTATATCAACGATCTCGTTCGCAACTTTTTCGATGCAACTTCAAACCCCCTAGATACCAAGTTCCATGCTGTACATACAATAGCTAGAGGTAAGGCAGAGCAAGCACTCAACAAATTTAATACGCCTAATTGGGAAAATACAAGGAACTTGCTAGCTGAATGCACTGGCTATGATCCTATCGGTGATTGGATTTGGAGAGCAAGACACATGAATGGGGTAGCAGTTCGACAGAGACTGAACGAGATCCTAAAGGTACGGCACAGTTTTGCTCATGGGTTCAGTATTCCTGCGTATAGTTGGTAAAAGTATAGTCAAATATAGACAGACTAAATTTCATTTCAGAAATTCCTTTCACTTTCACTTTGAGAGATTAATTCTCCTGGGGTGAACTACGCACCTCTCTATCCCATAGCGAGTAAACGCATTTGGGAATGCTTTTCTGAGAATATTGTAGGAACCCATTACATCGGATTGACAGAGAAATCCTCCATCTGTACGATATAAACCTCGCTTTATTCTTTTTCCTGAAAACACTGGTTTTTCAGTTATCTGTCCATAAACTGGGAGCGGATCATTATTGAAAAAGTTAGAAGCACTAGTATAGGATTCTTCTTGAAGAATCACATGTATTCCTACTAATTGACATTTGTAACTAATCATGTCAATTAATCTAGCATGGGGGATAGTCACAAATTTTTGGTTATTGACTTTCCCTAAGTTTACCTCTTGTTTCCAACCGAGATTATTACCAATGACTAAAGTGGTAATTTGTTCCTGTGTCAAGAGATTCACTAAATAACGACTAGCCTTGTGAAGATAATCGTCTATTTTCTGATTTCGACAGCGAGTGAGACGGCTAATTCTTGGAGAGCTGTGACGATTACCAATTAATCTTGATTGTAGGAAAGCACGACGTTGGTTATAAAATTGGTTCAGGCTTTTTAACGGTCTGCCA
>JAAHHL010001075.1 GCA_010672185.1 Caldora sp. SIO3E6
TTCATGGGTCATCATGCCGATGAATACTCCTGTTTGAGTACCTCTGAGAGTAAGGGGAGACAAACCTGCGTATTCAAGACTTTCCCAACAGACCTCCAAAAGTAATCGGTGCTGAGGATCTAGTTTCCTGGCTTCGCGAGGAGAAATCCTGAAAAATTCAGGATCAAACTGATCCACGTCAGTGATGAAATTGGCAAAGCGGGTATACATCTTGCCTGTGGCATCAGGATTTGGATCGTAATACTGCTCAATATCCCAACGTTCTTTCGGTACTTCAATGACTGCATCCATCCCCTGTTTGAGTAACTGCCAAAAGGCCTCAGGATTTTGTGATTTGGGGAAGCGACACCCTAAGCCAATAATGGCAATGGGTTCTGTATTGGCTTGCTCCAAGGCATTGAGTTTTGCTTTCTTATCCCGTAACTCAACTAAAGCGTCTCTGAGTAATTTCGATTGATCTACTTTTGTCGTCATATTCATATTAAGCCCCCTCATATAATTCATCTGCTAGTAATGCTGCTAGTTCATCTGTAGAAAGTTCTGTTAGGTCTTCGGTAGGGTTTAGTTCTGCAGGAGAAGCATCTTCCAATTCTTCAAAGCTGATAGTCTTCAAGACATCCCGAGCCAGATAGTCTACTAAATCATTAACGTTGGCATAATTGAACAAGGCGGTTGCTGACAAGCGACACCCTAAACTCGATTGCAAGCGATTCCTGAGTTC
Organism: Caldora sp. SIO3E6; assembly: GCA_010672185.1. Taxonomy (GTDB): domain Bacteria; phylum Cyanobacteriota; class Cyanobacteriia; order Cyanobacteriales; family Coleofasciculaceae; genus Caldora. The sequence goes on from JAAHHL010001075.1 coordinate 722, forward strand.
TGTCAACATCAATGAATCTATTCCTATATCAAACAATCCCACCTGAGGGTCTATTTGCTCCGGATCTGCAATCCCAAGCACTTGAGCCACCTGCGAGCAAACTTCCTTAACCAGAAGTTGGCGACGTTGTTCAAGGGATACAGCTTCTAAGTGTTGAATAAACCATCCTTCTTGAGATGGTTTTGACTTAGAAGGAGCCAAATCCTTGAGCATTGGCATTGTTGTTCCTGTCTGTACCTCGAACCACCTTGACCAATTAATTGGCATTACGCCGACTTGGGTAACTCCTAGTTGTAACAACTCTTCCAATGCTTGAATTCCTTCATTAAAGCCAATGGATTGTAATCCCAAATTATGCCAGCGACTTAGGTGCTCATCCCCTAACCGAGCTGCCATACCTGCTGTTGCCCATGGTCCCCAGTTGATGCTTAATCCTGGTAATCCCTGTCCTCGACGATAATGAGCTAGTGCATCCATAAAAGCATTAGCAGCCGCATAGTTTCCTTGACCTGGTGAACCCAACATCGAAGCCATAGATGAGAAACAGACAAAGAAATCTAAAGGTAAATCTTGGGTCAGTTGATGCAAATGCCAAGTTCCTGCTACTTTTGATGCCATCACTTTCGTGAACTGCTGCCAACTTAGATTTTGCACTAAACCGTCATCCAGAACTCCGGCTGCATGAATTACCCCTTTGAGTGGTGGTAACGAGTCCTGAATTTGGTTGATAATCCTCACTGCATCTTGTTCTTCGGATATATCCCCTGATAAAACTGAGATTTTGCTCCCAGCTTGTTCTAATTTCTCAATTGTCTCTCTCGCCATCTCTGATGGAGCACGACGTCCAATTAGGACTAGATTTTGAGCACCTTGGGTGACCAGCCACTGAGCCACCTGTAACCCTAATGCCCCCAAACCACCAGTAATCAGATAACTAGCTTCTGATTCAATTGACAGTTGTTGTGATTTAATTTTGTACTGTTTTTGTACTAATCTGGCTACATAACGAACTCCCTCACGAATTGCGATCTGGTCTTCGTGATTATTAGATAACAGTTCATCTACCAACCTGGGGATGGCTTCAGAAACAGGGGATTTGGAGTCTAAGTCAACTCGGAAACAATTCAATTCTGGGTGTTCCAGACAAATAACTTGCCCCAGTCCCCATAGGGAGCCCTGCTGGGGTTGTATGACATCCGTTTCAGCTAAGACATTTTGAGTGCCAATAGTTACTAACCACATTGGCACTACATCGATCTGTTCAGCTTGAACTAAGGCTTGCACTAAATGTAGTAACGTAGCGCAACCTAGTTCTTGGGCCGTTTGTACCTCTTTGAGAGCAATAGATTCATTGGTTTCATTGACCCCCCATAAATGCACAATACCTTTAATATCAGCATTGTCTTGCAGCAGTTGTGGGAATTGTTCAGCAACAGTGGGGTTGATTTGATAATGTTGAGCATCTAATTTTTGGTACTCTGAACCTGGAGATACCCAAATACAGTTGTCTCCTTTTTGCTGTAACTCTTCTCCAATATGCTCTGCCAATTCACCAGTGAGGGCAAATACTAACCAATTACCTGTTGGATTTTCCTGATCTCGATTCGTTGAGGGTAAGGGTTTGGCTTGCCAGTTGATTTGATAAAACCAATTACTTAAATCTGAACCCAGAGTCATCAGCAAAGTTTCGGGATTGGCTTTCCTGGCTTGAAGACCAGTAACCTGAGCCACTAGCTGTCCCTGTTGGTCAAATAATTGTATATTTGCTTTGAGTTTTTCCTCTGATTGTTGTTCTTTCGAGACACAGGTATAACACCAAAGTATTCCATTCTGAGGATGATTATAGAAAGTAAATTTCTCTACACTGAATGGCACAAATGTTTCATTCTTGTCATCAGATTGACTTAATTCAAGTGCAACTATTGATTGAAAGCACGAATCAATCAAAGCCGGATGTAGTTGATACTTGGCTGAATCCAAAACTGTTTGGGGGATTTTCATTTGACACAGAACTTCTCCCTCTCCCAACCAGACTTGATCAATCCAGCGGAAATTCTCTCCTAATTTAATTTGTCTATCCCAGAGATATTGGTAAACTTCTTTATTCTCTATTTTTTGACTACATCGAGCTTGAATCTTTTCCAGGGATATTAGCGACTGCTCAGCCTTGGCAATAGATAATTTGCCTGTAGCATGAACAGCCCAAGAACTGACTTGACTACCATTGTTTGACACTTCATTAGCCTGTGAGTTTAAAGAGTCATCAAAGCTAATCACTTGAAGTGAAGATCGGAAGAGCTCT
>JAAHHL010001076.1 GCA_010672185.1 Caldora sp. SIO3E6
TGTGCTTTGAGAAACTCAGAATCAAACCACTCATTGAGAATATCTTCTGGACTAGTGATCATATTGCGCACCCAGTCGAGAGCCTTGTTGACACCACCGACTACAGATAAGGCACTTTGCAAATTCTCCAGACGATAATTACTCAAAATCTCGATAATTGACTGAGGTGGTGCATTAAACAAAGGCGCGATCGCTTTGGTAACCCTTTGCCAGTAATCATTAAATTCGGCATACTTTTGGGCATCGCGACTGCTATAGCGAGCAATCTCGGCGCAAGTCTTCTCCACGGACTGGTGACCCAAGAAATATTTACCATCGGGATGGGGACAGAAGACCACAGGATCACAGAACAAGTATTCCAATCCATATCGTCGCAGTTCTAATTCTTCGACAACTGGTCCTAAGTGAATAAATTCGTGGTCAATGGCACAAAGATTAAACTTAAAGCCGGATGCTTGCTCTGGCAAGGCTTCCTCAGTAGTGGCTGCACCGCCAGGGACAGAACGGGCCTCCAGGAGCAATACCGTATAACCAGCTTTGAGCAAGTAAGAAGCACAGACAAGTCCATTGTGACCTGCACCAATAATCACAACATCATAAGATTCCATAGTTAAATTACGAAAAACTAAATAACATAAACCTTACAACCTTAGAGTATTCTGCCTTCTGCCTTCTTGTGCTAGTAGCTAGAGTGTGGCTTAAACTAATAGTCGCGGCTATACTGGCAAAGTCTAGATATTTTTGAAAATAGCAAGTCTCGAGAGAAATATGAGTGCTGTTGTTAAAGTTGTTCGACCCTCTGGTATCTTAGATGGAACCAAAGCTGGTCAGTTTCGCCAAGAGATTACTAAATTGGTGGAATCTAATGTAGATATTGTGTTGATTGATTTTGCAGATGTTACCTTTATGGATAGTTCTGGTTTAGGGGCACTAGTTCTGGCACTGAAAACAGTTCGTGCTGCTGGTGGCAAGCTGTTTATTTGTTCTGTCAACGACCAAATCAGAATGTTATTTGAGCTGACGAGCATGGATCGCGTTTTTGAAATCCATGAGAACCGAGAGGCTTTTGAAAACGCCATTGCTGCCACTAACTAAGCAAGATCACTCTTGCTCAGGGATAAGATTAACCAAAGTTGATTTCTAACAGGGATACATCATCATCAAAATTATCTTGGGGATTGATAGAAGCAATAGAGTTCAGTACCTGATCTAGGTTATGGGTATCATTGCTCCTACAGTCTGCGAGCAGCTCGACGAAAGGATCCAGTCCCCAGATTTTACCATCACTTTGGTTAATCTCATAAATTCCATCGCTAAACAGATAAAGTGAGCTGGATTTGGCAACCTCGCAGCTTTGCTCAACATAAGCAACCTCAGGAAACATACCAATGGGTAAACCTTGAGTCTTCAATCGTTCCACCTGAATGGATGCATTGGGACTCTCACAGAGCAAGATCGCTGGTGGATGTCCTGCACTAGAGTAAACTAGTTTACGATTAAACCGGTTATATACTCCGTACCAGATGGTAAAATACTTATCATTACGCTGAGTCATCTGGAAAGTGTCATTTAACCCTGCCAAGACATCGCTGGGTTTGTAATAATTGATGTGAGGCAATGCTCGCGACCTGAGTAGGTTCAAGACGGAAATAGTCGGCAAGGCAGCTTTTAAGCCATGTCCAGCAGCATCTAGTAAATAAATTGCCAAATGCTCTGAATCTAGCCAATAATAATCAAATCCGTCGCCCCCTAGCTGAAAAGAAGGAATAAATCGGGAGTCGATAGTGACTGGTGGTTCCGTAATCCGGTCGGGAAGAATAGAACTCACATATTCAGCAGCTGCGGCTAATTCTGCCTCCAACAGCTGCTTTTGGTTTTGTAGATCACGACTGAGTTGATGTAACCTTAAACCAGCCCTTACCCGCGCCTGCAATTCAGGCATTTCGATGGGCTTGGACAAAAAGTCATCGGCACCGGCATCCAACCCTTGGACACGATCCTCAACTGAGGTTCTAGCAGTCAGCAAAACAAATATGGTTGTCGAGAGCTCTGGTGTTGTCTTGACTTGGCAACAGACCTCTAGTCCGTTCATACGTGGCATATTCCAATCGCAAAGAATTAGCCCTGGACATAATTCTTTGGCCATTGCTAGGCCATCTTCACCGTTGCTGGCAACCGCAATCTCATAACCCCGTTTAGCAAGTGTCCTTTTCAGTAACATCTGAATAGCTGGGTCGTCATCAATAATCAGAATTTGGCTCATGGTATTGAAGTACTACAATTCACTATTAGATTTGCAGATGCACATACTAACAAAGAGGTTAGCAACTATATTCGGTCATCGTGTAGTTGCTTCAGGAAAGGGTCCAGTTTCCCAAAAAGTTAATCAATGCTAAAGCAAAGTTTCAGATCCAGGGTAAACTGAATTGTTTCATGAAGGAACACAGGTGCATTTATGACCGGGTTGTAGTGTCGTTGAGTTAAAAGGCTTTGAGCAATTGAAAGACTCTCACAAATATATCAAGCAATTTCCCTCCGACCTTAAGGCATTAGACCAGATTTTGTCATGGTTCGACCAGCTTAACCAACCGTCTATCCCCAAAAAAGTCTGGTTGCAGTACCAATTAGCTCTGGCAGAAGGATTTACCAACGCTGTGCGTCATGCCCACAAAGACATATCGAGTGAGGTTTCGGTTGAAATCGAATTCACAATTGCTCCCCAACGTTTAGAACTCAGAATCTGGGATTGGGGACCACCCTTTGATTTAGAAGGAAAACTCCGAAATCTGAATAATCAGGTAGATCAAGAAAGTGGGGGAGGGCGTGGTATTGCCATCTTACAAAAAATTGCAGACCAGCTTAGTTACACCCGCACCGATGATAACCGTAATTGCCTGTTAGTTGCGAAATCTTATTAGTTAGGTGGTAGGTAGTAGGTAGTAGGTGGTAGGTGGTAGGTGGTAGGTGGTAGGTGGTAGGTGTTAGGTGGTAGGTGGTAGGTGGTAGGTGGTAGGTGGTAG
>JAAHHL010001077.1 GCA_010672185.1 Caldora sp. SIO3E6
ACCTTTTTTGCTCAAGTATGTGATTTTGGGAGTAGCTATAGCTTGGTTGATAATTTGGGGAGGTGATAACTTCATTTTTGCCTCTACTCCTACCTCAATTGCTCAGGTATCTCAAGAGCAGTTGCAAAGTGAGGCTCAATCTTTAACTAACCAAGGGCATGAGCAATTAGCTTTAGGAAAAGCAGAAAAAGCCCTCAAAATTTGGCAACAAGCAACAGAAATTTATCAACAATTAAGGGATACAGAAGGGATTACAGGTAGCCAAATTAATCAAAGCCTTGCTTGGCAAGCATTGGGGTCACACCGCACTGCTTGCAGAATATTACTCTCCGCTGCCAACCTAGATTATGAGGATAATCTACTTTGCAAACAGCCTAGTGAAACTGCTCTCACCCGTGATGAAAGACGCAATACCCTGAAAAAAGCTCTCAAACAACCAACAGATGCTCCCATTAGAGTACTCACTTGGCGCACTCTCGGGGATGTTTTGGGATTAATTGGTAATCTTAACGAATCTGAGTTGATTCTACAAGAAAGTCTGGCCATGGCCAAGCGACTGAATTCTCCTCCAGATATCAGTGCTAATTGGCTTAGTTTAGGTAATACTAAACGTTCCCTCTACAAAAGACAACAAGACTTATTCGAGCGAACAGACTTATCAAGTTATAGAGACAAGGCTATAGAATCGGCAGAATCTTCCTTGGAATTATATCAAAAGTCTGCGCAACTATCTAGCTCAACCACGACAAATACCGAAGCACAACTAAATCACCTTAGCTTACTAGTGGAGTTTGCAACTTGGATAGAGGATATCTCCCAAGGCAAAGATAATCCCGAGGTAAGCAATAAACTGGATAACATTCAGCCTCAAATTCAGCCTCTGCTCGATGAAGTTCTTTATGACCAAACTCTGTTTGCTAATTTGCCCTCAATTCCGACAATTTATGCTCATCTCAACTTGGCTCTAACCCTGATTAAACTTGATAAATTGCCGATAGCGCTCCAGCAAACCGAAATAGCCCTCCAACAGGCAAAAACAATAGAACACAAACGAGCTGAAACTTATGCTTTCGGTATTCTTGGTAATTTGTATGAACTTCTGAATCAAGAATTACTGGCTCAAACTTGTACTGAAAAAGCTTTAAGCATAGCACGGTCTGTTCAGGCTTGGGATATTGCTTATCAGTGGGAACAACAGTTGGGAAGGATATATGAAAAAAATGGCAATATTGAGCAAGCACTAACTTTTTATGATTCAGCGGTCAAAACCCTGGAATTAGTCCGCAGTGACTTACTCTCTGTCAATCGAGAGGTGCAATTCTCCTTTAGGGAAAATATTAAGCCTGTCTATGAGGAATACATCAACTTACTCTTGCAGTCTGCTAGCCAGGATAATCTGAAAAAAGCTACTGAGGTGATTGGGCAGCTTCAGCTAGCAGAAGTACAAAATTTCCTACGATGTGCTTTATTGTTGTCTTCGAGAAAAAATAATCTTTCTGAAGAACAAGATTTGATATCTCTTAATAATATTGAAAAGTTGCCGGATGCCATTATCAATATTATAGTCTTAAAAAAATGGAATAAGGTAGCAACCATTGTCAGTTTACCGCAAGCATCGTCACAGCTGGTTTACCACTATTCTGTTGCAAGGTGGGATAAAGTTGAACCCAGAGTTAATACTATCCGTAACATTCTACAGTTGAGAGATCTTAAACCTCAAACTATGGATACTATTTTACCTCAAGGGCGAGAACTTTATCAATTGTTAATTGCAGATATCAAAAATTATTTACCCCAACAAGGAACACTTGTGTTTGTGCTGGATAGTGAATTGCAAAATATACCTATGGCACTTCTACAAGACGAAGAAAAGCACTATTTCATCGAAAAATATAGTATGGCTCAGGTTCCTGGTTCCCGTGTGCGAGAACCCAAGGCTCTACCCCCGGAACAGTTAAAAGTGTTAATAGCTGGAGTCAGTCAATGTCCAAGTTTTTCCCCTGAATTTAGAGAACTTACAAACGTCGAACGTGAATTAGAGCTGGTAGCAAAAAATACCAGTGACAGTCAAAAACTGTTTAATGAGGATTTTCAAAAGCAAAGTTTTCAAAATCAGATTAGTACCTCGACATTTCCCATAGTTCATTTAGCCACTCATGGTAAGTTTAGTTCTGATCCCGAACAGACAGTAATTCTTGCCTGTGATCAGCGGATTAATGTCTGGCAGTTAGACCGTTTACTCAGAAGTAGAACTGAAATTAGTCTTGATACAATTGAGTTACTAGTTCTCAGTGCCTGTCAAACCGCTAAGGGAGATAAACAAAGTGGTTTGGGTTTAGCAGGGATAGCGCTACAAGCAGGAGCCCGGAGTACCTTGGCGAGTCTTTGGAATGTGAGCGATTCTTCCGCCCCTGAGTTTATGAGTGAGTTTTACCAAGGGTTAAAGAATGGTTCAAAAGCTGAAGCCTTGCGAAGAGCGCAGATTGCCTTCTTAAAAAATCCCAAGTATAAGCGTTTTGAAAATCCCTATTACTGGGCACCATTTATCTTGGTGGGTAGTTGGCTTTAGTTTTTATAGCGCTTCGCGCAGGTGTTAGGTATTAGGTGTTAGGTGTTAGGGAGGTGGAAAGTAGGGGGCTGGGCGAAGCATTTGGATAGCTATACACGGGATCCATGTACTTCAATTGTCGCCCAAATGCTTCGCCCCTACATATCCAATACTGCTCGGATAAGCTCGAATCCCTCTCCCTCGCTTTCCTTCCTCCCACACCTCCCACACTCCCCACACTCCCCACACTCTCTTAACCGAGCAGTATTGCCTACATATCCCTGTTATGTTCCACATTGTAGAGACCTGCCATGGCACGTCTCTAGGGATTTTTCGCTTCGCAATGTTTCCGCAGTACTGTCTCCTCTGGGGATAAATTTAAGTCGTCAATTTCCTGCGCCTGCTCGATATCGTCTCGACTCAGCATTGTCAGTATTGATTCTGCCAATTCAACAGGCTTATCAGTTGAGA
>JAAHHL010001078.1 GCA_010672185.1 Caldora sp. SIO3E6
TTATCCTGGGGGTCAGTATGTCGTTCTTTATGATGGGGAAGGCACTATAGAATACAAATTTGATGCCACCAAAGATGAAGCAGCATCAACTCCAGGGAGAGACGTAATTAATGTCACGCCATCGAACGGTGGGATTTATTTAATTATTACCTCTACTGACCCCAACCAAACGGGTAACTATATTCGCAACATTCGTGTAGTTGAAGCCAAGCATGAAAATACCTACCAGTCAGAAATATTTAATCCAGATTTTATAGAAAAAATTAGAAAATTTAAAGTTCTTCGCTTTATGGACTGGATGAAAACAAATCATTCTGGGCAAAGTGAATGGGTGAATCGACCTAAAATAGAGGATGCTTCCTATGCTCGGAAAGGTGCGCCGGTAGAAATTATGGTGGAACTAGCCAATCGGCTAAAAGTTGACCCCTGGTTTAATCTGCCCCACAGGGCTACAGATGAATATATCACTAAGTTTGCTCAACTAGTCAAAGATAGCTTATCTCCCGACTTAACTATTTATGTAGAATACTCCAACGAAGTTTGGAATTCTCAGTTTAAACAATTTCACTGGGTTAGAGATAATGGTGAGATTTCAGGAGGGAAGACTCCCTTCCAGTCCTATGGGGTCCGAACTGCGCAAATGTGCGATATTTGGAAAGGGGTGTTTGGCGAAGAAAGCAGTCGAGTTAAGTGCGTTATGGGAACTCAGACAGCCAACCCTTCGGTAGCAGAGCAAGTGCTGAATTGCGACAAGTGGAAAGAAGCTCCTTGCTATAAGCACGGTATCGATGCATTAGCAATAACAGGATACTTTAGCGGCAAACTCGGTCACCCCAAATATGAAACGACTATAGAATCATGGTTAGATGATGAGAATATTAATGAGTTTGAAAGAGCCCTAACTCAAGTCAAAAATGGCAGTGTATTAGATGGAGATAGTGATAGCGTAGAAGATTTAGGCAAAACTTTTAACGATTATTCAAACATAGCCAAAGAAAAAGGATTACAGTTAATGGTTTATGAAGGAGGTAGTCATGTTGTCGGCCTCGGTAAAGTAGTGAACAATAAACAACTTACAGAATTCTTTATAGAATTGCATAGAAAACCAGAATTTTATAATCTATACACTGAAATGCTAGAATCCTGGAAAGATCCGGAGGGAACACGTACTTTATTCATGAATTTTTCTGATATTAGGAAGCCCAATAAGCATGGTAGCTGGGGAGTTTTGGAACATGTAGACCAAGAAGGTTCGCCCAGATATAATGCTCTCCTAGATTTTATTGATAAAAACCCATAAATCCCATAAATATTTTCTCTATTGCCTAAATAAAGTTGAGAGCAACCAACATAGAGAGTAAAAACATCACAATGTCACAAGCAAAAGAAACTATTCTCGTAACAGGAGGAGCCGGATACATTGGCTCTCATACTGTGTTGGCGCTGTTAAGGGCAGGCTATGACGTTGTTATACTCGATAACCTGGAATACGGGCATCGAGAAGTAGTGGAAAATGTTCTCAAGGTTCCTTTAATCGTCGGAGACATTAATCATCGCCCAACTTTAGACCAGCTATTTGCTACTTACAAAATAACAGCAGTGATGCACTTTGCTGCTTATATTGCTGTGGGAGAGTCAGTAAAAGATCCAGCTAAATACTACCGCAACAATGTTAGCGGCACGCTGACACTCCTAGAAGCAATGGTAGCAGCCAATGTCAAGCAGATTGTTTTTGCTTCAACTTGCTCTATCTATGGGATGCCTCAGCAAGTGCCGATGACGGAGGAACATCCCATTGCTCCGATTAATCCCTATGCGATGACTAAGCGGATGGTGGAGCAAATACTGTCTGATTTTGATAGCGCCTATAATTTACGCTCAGTCGTGTTTCGCTTTTTCAATGCCTCCGGTGCTAATCCAGAAGGATTAATCGGTGAAGACCACAACCCAGAAACTCACCTGATTCCTTTGGTACTCTTCACTGCTTTAGGTAAACGGGAGTCAATTTCGATTTGGGGAACTGATTACCCCACACCCGACGGTACTTGCTTGCGAGACTATGTTCATGTCAGTGATCTGGCAAATGCCTATTTACTAGGGCTCAAGTATCTTTCAGCAGACGGCAAGAGTGAAGTCTTTAACTTAGGTAATGGCAATGGTTTTTCTGTCAAACAAGTAATTGAAACAGCTGCTTCGGTGACTGGAAGAGAAATCAAGGTAGTAGAATGCGATCGCAGACAAGGAGATCCACCAATTCTGGTAGGTAGTTCTGAAAAAGTCAGAAAGATTCTTGGTTGGTATCCCCAATACCCTGACATTAGCAATATTGTATTACATGCTTGGCAGTGGCATCAAAAACGTCATGGTGATAATAAGTAATAAGTAATAAGTAATAAGTAATAAGTAATAAGTAGTGAGTTATGAAAAACAACAAACGACAAACGACAAACAACAAATGACAAACAACAAACAAGTAGGATTAGTGGTTATCGGACGCAATGAAGGCGAACGCCTGCGCCAGTGTCTGCTGTCGGTAACAGGAAAAGTAGCCCACATCGTTTATGTGGATTCTGGTTCAACGGATGGTAGTGTTGAGATGGCGCGATCGCTAGGGGTGGAGGTAGTTCCACTTGACCTGTCGATCCCCTTTACTGCTGCTCGCGCTAGGAATGAGGGATTTGCTCATTTACTGCAAAGTTATCCAGAGATTGAATTTGTCCAATTTGTGGATGGTGACTGTGAGATAGTTGAGGGATGGCTTGTTCATGCTCAACAGGAACTAGAATCTCAACCGGAGGTTGCCGTAGTTTGTGGGCGTCGCCGGGAGCGCTTTCCCGAAGAAACCATCTACAACAAATTATGCGATATTGAATGGGACACACCAGTAGGAGAAGCTAAAGCTTGTGGTGGTGATTCGATGATGCGCACAAAAGCTTTCCAACAAGTCGAGGGTTTCAACCCCACACTGATTGCTGGTGAGGAGCCAGAACTGTGTGTGCGGTTGCGTACACAAGGA
>JAAHHL010001079.1 GCA_010672185.1 Caldora sp. SIO3E6
CGTATCACCATTGAAGTAGTTAACCTCACGCAAGGTTTGATTCAGCTGCAACAGATGCCTGTTACCGACTCACTTACCATAAGTCCCGGACAAGTGCGAACCTTGTTTAGAGGAAGTACCATAGACCCAAATTTCTCATTGATCTTCTGGGATACGATGGGGTTGTCTCTGAAAGCGGATATTATTAAGCTAGGGGCGAAAAACCTACGGATAGAATTACGTCCCGGTGGTCGTCCTCCAGGAAATAGGGCTGTCTATCTCAATGACGACGGTCGCGTTAGTATCTTATAAGAATTGCTACTGGATAGCAAGACACCGAACAAATGAGGATTGTTACTGGTCAAATAGTTCGAGTCAGCTACAGTATCTTTCTAAGGGTCTTCCAAATCAAAAAGCATCCCATCGCTGGGGAAGCTGGGGGAGTAAAATAAGCCAGTTTTGTCCAAAAATTGGCATGATTTATTTCTGGGCGTTCCCTAACTTTCATCTATATCTTGATGAGGCAAACTTTGGTCTGTCACTGCTATCTGTGTCAAAATGTGATATGCTAGAAGGCATTTTAAATGTATTTCAGCAATATATAGCAACCGCCAAGGCGATTAGGACAAGGGGATGGCAGCCCCTTGTTAACTTGCTTGACCTGATAATGTCTTAACCGCCCTGGCGACTGCTATAACAGGGTACTCGGATCTATATCTTCGTTTGATTTTACTAACTCACAACTTAAATGCACAATAGCTTAAACCGAAAAAATTTAGCTGGGTCTACATTTGTAGCTTCTTAACTATTTACCTAATTGTCAAAAATTTTTTATGAAGACTCGTTTGAGGTGTGTATGTTAAATCCCAGCAAGATCCTTATTGATACTTTTGTTCCAGAAATCAAAATAGGGTATAACTCAGCTTATGGAGGTCTAAATCCAGATTATGCCGATATTATTGGCTGGGCGGGCAATATGGCCTTGGAAAACATTGCCAACAGTAATGCCCTGTATCACAACGTAGAACATACCATCTTTGTAACTCTAGTTGGTCAAGAAATTTTGCGTGGTAAACATATTCGTGAGGGTCGAGTATTTCCTATAGATTGGCTACATTTCATCATTTCTTTGGTCTGTCACGATATTGGCTATGTTAAGGGAGTTTGTCGCCAAGATAGTATCCCCTACAGAGTATACGCTACAGGCAAGAATAACCGAACCCTAACTCTACCTCCTGGTTCTACAGATGCCAGCCTCACTGCCTATCATGTTGACCGAGGCAAACTGTTTATTGAGGAAAGATTTGGTGGTCATCAACTGATTGATGCTGAAATCATCAAGAAAAATATTGAGCTAACCCGGTTTCCTGTACCTTTGGATAGCGATCACCAAGATACAGTTCACTATCCAGGCTTAGTTAGAGCTGCGGATCTAATTGGTCAGCTTAGCGATCCACGCTACTTAGAAAAGATACCTGCTTTATATTACGAGTTTGAAGAGACTGGTGTAAATAAGGATTTAGGCTATCGCCATCCAGATGATGTCAGGCAGAATTACCCAAAGTTTTATTGGAAAAGTGTCTATCCTTACATCAAAGATGCTGTAGAGCATCTCAAGTTAACCCAAGAAGGGAAGCAAATTATCGCCAATCTCTACTCTCATGTATTTGAAGTAGAACATGAGTCTCAATCAAGACCAACTCTACTAGTTTGACACTCTCCAATAAAACCCGAATTATCGACAATAGGCAATATTTCAAGAAGTCGGGGCTCTGAACAGTTATAGCCAATTGCCGACCAAAACAAATGGTGCCCAGTAATATGGTTTCTGTTGCTCTGGATTATCTCCCTGGATCATCGATATTTGAGCGCGACGTAAGGCTTGAGCTTTGCTTATGGTTTTATCCTGATTTAACTCTTGATAAAAGTCAATCATCAGCTCTGCGGTAGCTGCATCATTCACCACCCAAAGAGTTGCTAGGGTGCTGCGAGCCCCGGCTTTGACTGCTACTCCAGCTAAACCTAAAGCAGCACGTCTGTCTCCTGTAGCTGTTTGGCAAGCGCTGAGGACTAATAATTCAATTGGCTTTCTTTGCCCTTCTTCCCTACCCCGCAAAAGTTGGTTAAGCTGGTCGATATTTAGGGTATCTTCCCAGGTGAGAATAAAGGTTTCTTCTGGTGTAGAACTAAATAAACCATGGGTTGCTAGGTGAACTACCGGGAAGGGAGCTAAACCGATCGCTTTTTGTATTGCACTATTGGTAAACTTTTCGTTAACAATCAGTTCCCCTGGTACTTGGGACTGGATTTGGTTTAACTCTTTCTCAACATTGGGTAATTCAGCAAAATTGATAACTTTGTCAGAACTTTCTACTTTCACTTCGGGAGGATCGGCAAAAATTCCAGCCTTGAGGGCAGTTAGTTCTCCCCTTTCGAGGGATTCGGACTCTAGTAATTGTAGACTAGGAGTAAGAGCGATCGCATATTTTTCAATTAGGTACTGATTGCCATCATGTAGGACTGCCATGGGGAGATTGAGCAAGGGAGCATCTAGGATAAAGACTAGGGTTTCTACCTCACTGTTAGCTAAATCTTGTTCTATCGGTCGGATTAACCAGTTGTAGACTTTTTGAGCTAGGGGTAAGTAATTTTCTCGATTGCCTGGTACGAAACCTTCGACAGTTACCACACCGATACCAGCACGCTTTTTAGATTCTTCAGCTTCAGTGTCAGTAGATTCCGATTTATCGGTTTCTGACTTATCTAATTCCAACTCCTCATTTTCCCCGCGATTGGGATCAACACTGACTCTCGGTGCTACTGCTTCCCGCAACTTAGCAAAGGTATCGATAAAGCTTTCTTGCTGCTCTTCTGGAGACAGAGTAACGGATTTGTGGAGTAACTGCACACCGGATTCAGCTTCTGGGTCTGGTAGGGTTACAATTATTTCCATACGGTCTTGAAGGACAATAGGATTAATCACTCCAGCCTTAGGGTCAATCTGATCAATCTCGACGGGATTAGCGGTTAGGCAG
>JAAHHL010000108.1 GCA_010672185.1 Caldora sp. SIO3E6
TCAGGACTGCCTCCTGCCTTCTGCCTCCTGCCTCCTGCCTCCTGCCTCCTGCCTCCTGCCTCCTGCCTCCTGCCTCCTGCCTTCTGCCTTCTGCCTTCTGCCTTCTGCCTTCTGCCTCCTGCCTCCTGCCTCCTGCCTCCTGCCTCCTGCCTTCTGCCCAAACTAAAATAGCATCTAAGATAATCGTCAACGCGATCGCAGCAGCTAGAGCAATAGTAATTCGATAGCTATGACTGGTATAGCGATTAGGCAGATGCAGTCGGAAGAGGAAAACATGAGCAGCGGCAAACATCCCTAAAGATGCCAGCATCAACTGAGCTAGAATTACCATTTTACCTTGAACTTCCCTCACCAAAGGAAACCGGGTGGGATAGCGCAGCAATATCGGTAACAGTAAACCAGCACAGAGGAGCAGAGGAGTCACCGGCATATCCGGTAAAATGCCACTACGTCCCCCTAACCAAAATAACCAGGGTTGAGTACGAAAGAAAATAGACCTACCCCCTGGCAAAAACTCCGGTAAGCTTTTAGCTTGGTCTACTGTAATCACCGGTCCAAAGGGAGAGTCAGTCAATGCATAGGGTAATAGTACTAGTAGGGCTACTCCCAATCCAGCAAATGAATGGATAATGGATAATGGATAATGGATAATGGATAATGGATAATTGAAAATTGGGAATTGGGAATTGGGAATTGGGAATTGGGAATTGAGAATTCCTTCCTTGTCCCCCTTGTCTCCCTTGTCTCCCTTGTCCTCCTTGTCCCTCCAAACTCCCCCCATCCCGTGTAACACGAGGATACCAGCAGAGATAAGTACACATTGAGGATAAAATAGACCTTGTAGAGCGATCGCAACGAGACAGGGTAGTAGGGAACCTCGCAGGAGATAATACAGAAATGCTAAGAGTAGAGGATAGATAAAGGCTCTGGGGGTGGCTGAAACTAGATCATCTTCCATCCAGAGATTTTGGTTGAGCATCGCTGTTGCCATAAACCCCGCCACTGGCACAGGCAAAATTTCTAAGCAGATTCCAAAACAGTAGCCAGTGGCGATTAACCCCAGTACTATTGGTAGATATTTACTCAGAACAATAGGATCAATACCGATAGTGGCAAATATTTGATAGAGAGTGCTATAACCGGAAGGAGCAACAGATTGAAAGTAGTCGGCAATCAGATCCTGGGGGAACAATTCCGGATCTAAGAATCGCCGCATCCAAAATACATGTTGCCGTGCATCATCTTGTACAGAATACTTAGTCAGGGATTGCTGAAAACCTAGAATACTATAATGAACAGCAAACACTAAACTCAGACTAAGCCAAAAGATCATCTGGAAGTTAGAGGTTTTGGCTTTGGGAGTAGTTAACAGTTTTTGCAAATAACCGCTAGTTATCATTAATTATCTTGCTACCCTCTGGAAATTGAGAAAAAGCTCAAGAATATTTATCAAAGTCAATTAGGATGTTTAAACCAAAAGTTGCTGTAGGAGCAAGTTTAGTCGAGAAAATCTCAGAGTTGAGGGTAAAGTTCCTCCCCAGTACTTTAGTACTCAGCTTATCCCTCATTTTAGTCTCCTGTGGTTTTCCCCAAGCTAAGCAGGATAACAGCAACAAGATTACCATTATGGGGGTGGGAGTAGAACATGCGGAAGAAGAACTAAGAGAAGCTTTGGCTCCTTTTACTGAAAAAACTGGAATTGCCATTGAATATGAAGGTACAAGTGAGTTTGCCACTCTGCTACCAGTGCGAGTGGCATCAGGGAATCCACCGGATATTGCTCTGTTTCCTCAACCTGGTTTAATGGCAGACTTAGCGAGAGAAGGTGATTTAGTACCTATCGATACCTTCCTAGAAAAGTCGCAACTAACCCAAGCCTATCCTCAAGAATGGCTGGATTTGAGTACCATTGATGGCAAAATCTACGGTATTTGGGTTAAAACTTTCCTCAAGAGTCTGGTTTGGTATAATCCTCAAGCTTTTGCAGCTGCTGGGTATCAAATTCCTACCACTTGGCAGGAAATGACTGACCTCTCCGATCAGATAGTAGCAGATGGCAGCGTACCCTGGTGTTTGGGAATTGAAAACAGTTCTGCCACTGGTTGGGTGGGTACAGACTGGATCGAAGATATTATGCTGCGTACTGTTGAACCCAAAGTATATGACCAGTGGGTACAGGGTCAAATTACTTTTGAGGATCCAGTGGTAAAAAATGCCTTTACTGAGTTTGGCAAGATTGCTCTCAACCCCAAATACGTAGCTGGTGGTACTACTGGCATTATCAGTATTCCCTTCGGAGATTCACCCAATTCTCTCTTTGAAAATCCTCCCGGTTGTTACCTCCACCGCCAAGCCACCTTTATTACCTCTTTCTTCCCGGAAAATGTGGTGGTGGGTAAGGATGTCGATGTTTTTCCTTTACCTAGTCTCAAAAAAGAATTGGGTGTACCTCTGTTAGTAGGAGGTGAAATTGTCGGTATTTTCAACGATACTCCAGAGGTACAAGCTTTAGTAGAATATCTCACTACTGCCGAACCCCATGAAATCTTTGTCAGTAAGGGAGGCTATATCTCTCCCCACAAGCAGATAAATTTAGAAGCTTACCCGGATGATGTTACCAAACGTCAAGCGGAAATTCTGGCTCAAGCAGAGGTAGTGCGCTTCGACGGTTCGGATATGATGCCTGGTGCTGTGGGTACAGGTACATTCTGGACTGGTATCGTGGATTATGTTGGTGGTACAGATGTGGATACGGTATTGAAAAACATTCAGGAAGGTTGGCCAACGGAGTAGGTGTTAGTGCTGCGCGGAATTAAGAATTAAGAATTAAGAATTAAGAATGCTTATAGAGTAAGGATTCTATCAATCTCAAACTGGTAGGTTATTTCCATACCCGCTGCACTAGAAACCAGGAGCCAGGAGTCAGGAGCCAGTCTTCATCAAAGCTTTACAGAAAACCTACGTGATTTTACCTAATCTATATTCAGATACTGAGTATCTTAGGCTACATTGAAAGTAATAATATTTGAACAACTAAAGCAATTATGAATATTTTAAAGCAAAGTATATTTACACTTGTAGGTGCTGTAGCAGTTGGGGTTGGTTTTGCTGGATCTGCGGAAGCATTTTCTATCTTCTCAGACCGTTCAACCTTCGAGAGCCAGCTAGATAACTTTATTGTGGATGACTATTCTAATCCTGGTTACCTCGCTGGCGACAATTTTGATGGAATTAATTTTGATTCACATACAGATACCAACATAAGCAGTATTATTGGGGAAACTCAATATACAACAACAGGATTTGATAACAACAATTTAATTGCTGGTCAGCCAGGAGCTCCTTATTACTGTGCAGGTTGTAATGGTTCCTTCTTACTGGATTTTACCTCCACATCCGTAGGTAATAGTTCTGGAGTCTCTGGTGTCGGTTTTGATATTGAAGGTACAGCAGAAGATGTTTTTGGAAACTTCGCTTTCGTTACCTTTGGGGATGGGAGTTCCGATAACTTCTTCCTGCCAGAAAGAGTTGACGAATTTTGGGGGATTACATCTGATCTGCTAATCAGTTCTATCCACTTTGGCTTGGAAGACGGAGGAGCCAACACAGATAACGATGTACAGCGTATGGCATTGGATAACTTGACGATTGGTTCTAGTGAAACCGCTACTTCAGTCCCTGAACCTGCTTCCACCCTTGCTCTCCTCGCCTTTGGTGCAGCGGCAGCTGGTACAGTCCTGAAGAAGAAAAAAGCAGCTTAGATTAAGAATTTTTCTACAGTACAGTAGTCAAAAATTCTCCTTGCCAATCGGTGAGGGAATTTTTTTTAATTGAACTCTTGCAGTCTTTATAGCAAATATGGTTGAGAAAAAAGGTTTTTACCGGATATAGTCTCGCTCGAAGAAATAAAAACAAGCTCATAAAAGAGCCGCACCTAATTTTATCCTCATTGGGGTAGACAAGGACAAGCAAAATGTCTATCCCACAAGAGGAAAGTACATTTATCTGTACTTCACTTACCTGCAAGTTTTTGTAATTAAACTCAATAAAGTTTCACCTTCTCATACAGTAGTTCTGGTCACCTATCTTTTCTCTAGATTGTTGCTTGACCATACCTTCCATGGCATATTGCTGCAAGTTGATAAATGATTGAAAATCTTCGTAATCATAGCTAGTGCTCAACAGTTGTCGCAACTTCTGTTCCGCATCTACTGTTAAATAACCAGTGGTAATGGCTTGTTGAACAACCGCAGAAATACGTCCCATCGTACAATTCCTCGAACAAAGATTATTGGAAGTAATATTAATCTTTCAAAAATTGGATGAAAATAGTCTGAAGGATTGATGAGAAAATTTTCATCTTTGTCATTAGTTACTGATTCTTAACATAAAGCTTCTGAGCCACAGACACCGATACGCAACAGATGGGGAGATTAAAACTAAGTAACTAAAATGCGTCTTAACTTCAAGTATATGGGATGAACTTAACTATAATTTTAGTATTTGCGATCGCATCCCAGGAGCAATTCTGTAGAAAATTATCCAGAAACCAAAAAAGTAGCAGTGGGATGGTAAAATCTCATTGACTGAATTTGTAATAATCTTCTTGATTAAATTTATTTTTTACTTTCAAAAAATATCCTAGGTATTTGGTTTTTCTCCCTCCTGCCTCCTGCCTCCTGCCTCCTGCCTTAAGATTGACCCAATCTTCACAAAATCTATACCTTTCTAGATAAATCGAGTACTGCCAAAACCAATGTGAATCATCTATCTTAGATGTTATGGGGCAGAAACCAGAGAACAAAGAACACATCCTTTCCAAACCTTTAGAGCGTTGGGCAAAGCACCCCGGCGCTACCAAATTTGTTGTCTTCATGGTTTTTGCGGGATTCCTTGCTACTGCGATCGCTGCGGTATACACTTTCAGAATTGTTGGTAAGGACCCAACAGCAGAACCATCCCCTACTCCTACAAAAACACCGGAAATTACAGCAGTTACCGCTAAAGGGCGTATTGAACCCCAGGGAGAAGTAACTCATCTGTCCGCTTCTCCTTCAATTCAGGGAGCAAAGGTAGATCAGTTATTAGTATCGATTGGAGATCAGGTGGGAGCCAATCAAGTGATTGCAGTATTAGATGACCGCGATCGCTTACAAGCTGCAGTGGAACGAGCGCAAAAACAAGTCAAAGTCGCTAAGGCTAATCTAGCAAAAGTCGAAGCCGGTGCCAAAACAGGGAGAATTGGTGCTCAGGAAGCAACGATTAAGCGCTTACAAGTGGAGTTGATTGGGGAAAGGGATGCTCAGCAAACCAAAATCACTCGCTTAGAAACTCAGCTGCGGGAAGCACAGATAGCTCAAGATGCCACAATCAGAAGGTTAGAGGCGGAGTTACGCACTGTGGAGAAAGATTTTGAGCGCTTTGAGCAATTAGCTCAAGAGGGTGTGATTTCCCTCTCCGAGTTAGACAGTCGCAAACTGCAAGTAGAAACGGCTATAGAACAACTCAAGGAAGCAGAAGCTAACCGCACCCAAACCTTAGAAACTCTCCAGGAAGAACTCACAGAAGCCAAAGTAACCCGCAGCCAAACCGAAGACATCCTCGAAGAACAAATTAACGAGGCGCAAGAGACTTTGGAGGAAGTTAAGGAAGTGCGTCCCGTTGATGTGCAACAAGCTGAAGCCGAGGTGGAAAGTTCCCTAGCAGCAGTTGAACAAGCTAAAGCAGAATTGGAATTAGCTTATGTGCGTGCTCCTGAGGCTGGTAGGGTATTAGAAATCAATACCCAAGAAGGAGAAATTGCTGATCAAGAAGAGGGGGTTATTGAGTTGGGAAAAACTGACCAAATGATGGTTATTGCTGAAGTCCATGAAAGTGATATTAGCAAAGTGCGACTAGGTCAGCGAGCTTCTATGATTAGTGAGGGCAATGCCTTTGAAGGAGAACTTCGAGGCAGTGTGAGTGAAATTGGACTGCAAATTGGTAAAAAAGATATTCTGGATACCGATCCGGCTGCGGCGGTTGATGCCAGAGTAGTGGAAGTGAAAATTCGTCTTAATCCAGAGGATAGTGAGCGTGTTGCTAGTTTAACTAACTCACTAGTGATTGTGGAAATTGACCTTTAGAATTGCTAATTGATAATTGATAATTGATAATTGATAATTGATAATGGCTAATGGCTAATTGATAATGGCTAATGGCTAATGGCTAATGGCTAATTGATAATGGCTAATTGATAATGGCTAATTGATAATGGCTAATTGATAATGGCTAATGGCTAATGGCTAATGGCTAATGGCTAATGGCTAATGGCTAATGGCTAATGGCTAATTGGTCAATAACCAATAACTAATGACCAATGACCAATGACCAATGACCAATGACTAATGACCAATAACAAACAACAAACAACAAACAACCAATAATGAAAATCCCTTTAGCCTGGTTACAACTGAGCCATGAAAAAATGCGGTTACTGGTGGCTCTTGCGGGAATTGGCTTTGCCGATATTTTAATGTTTATGCAACTGGGTTTTCGAGATGCTTTGTTTGAGAGCAACGTGACTTTGCATAAAAGCTTTCAGGGTGACATTTTTCTCATTAACCCCCAGTCTAGTTCAGTAATCGCGATGGAAAGTTTTTCCAGTCGCCGTTTATACCAATCCTTAGGCGTTGAGGGAGTCACCTCAATCAGTCAAGTGTATCTCGACTTCGCCCTCTGGAAAAATCCTCAAACTAGTGATACTCGTATTGTTCGAGTTATGGGGTTTAATCCCGCAGACAAAGTTTTCAACTTACCAGGAGTAGAGTCTAATGTAGATAAGATTAAACTCTCTGATGTAGTTCTGTTTGATCAAGCTTCTAGGGAGGAGTTTGGAGCAGTTGCTAAGTGGTTTAATCAGGGACAAGATGTCATCACTGAAGTTAAAAGACGCCGCATTCGAGTTGGTGGCTTATTTTCCTTGGGGGCTTCTTTTAGTGCTGACGGTAATATCATTACTAGTGATATAAATTTTTTGCGTTTATTTGAAAACAGAGATAAGGGTTTGATCGATATTGGATTGATTACTGTAGAATCTAGTACTGATATTGACAAGATTGTAGCCAAACTGAGGGAAAAATTGCCAAAAGATGTAAATATTTTATCCAAAGAAGAATTTATTAATTGGGAGAAAAAATATTGGCAAACAACTACAGCTATTGGCTTTGTTTTTACCCTAGGTACGATTATGGGGTTTATTGTTGGTACGGTAATTGTGTATCAAATTCTCTATACCGATGTTGCAGATCATTTGCCAGAATACGCCACTCTTAAGGCAATGGGCTATAAAAATAGCTACCTTTTAACAGTGGTATTTCAAGAAGCAATTATTTTGGCCTTGGTCGGTTACCTACCAGGCTTTACTATGGCTTTGGGAATGTATAAACTCACCAGAGGAGCTACGGCTTTGCCTATAGCGATGACCCTTGCTAGAGCAATAACAGTATTAATCATAACCATTGTCATGTGTTGTCTTTCTGGCGCGATCGCGATGCGGAAATTAGAAGCAGCAGATCCGGCAGATATTTTTTAGAATTTAGAATTTAGAATTTAGAATTTAGAATTTAGAATTTAGAATTGATTACAAAAATTATGGAAAGAATCACGAACTTGCCCAATAAACGGATGACTCCCTGCTTGCAATAGAAAGAAATAGCTTCAATAATTGATAATGAACAATGGATAATGGATAATTACCTCTCCTTGAAAGAAGAGAATTGAACTTAAGGAAAATATTTGATTTTTATTTTCTTGCATTTTTGAAGAGGTTTTAGAACAAATTAATCAATTATCCATTATCAATTATCCATTATCAATTATCCATTATCAATTATCCATTAAACTGTACTCAAAATTAATGAGTGCAACTGCTCTACTAAATGGTGAAGTTTACTAGTATTGAGGCGATAACTCAGGGGATTGGCAATCAACCTGGCTGTACTCTCAAAGAGGACATCAATTTCAATCAAACCATTCTCTTTTAAAGTACGCCCTGTGGAAACTAAATCCACAATTGCCTCGGACATGCCAGTAATCGGGCCAAGTTCTACAGAACCGTAAAGTGGGATAATTTCTACAGGTAAATCCAGGTTATTGAAATATTCCCGGGCGCAGTGAACAAACTTTGATGCTACCCTTCCGTGGGGGGGAAGATCTAAGGAACTCCGGTAAGGACTAGTCGCTTTTACTGCTACTGACAGGCGACATGTACCAAACCGCAAGTCAGCTAAATGAGCAACAGCTGGGTTTTTCTCCCGTAGCACATCATAACCGACAATCCCCAACTGAGCTTGACCGTATTCAACATAAACTGGTACATCTTGGGTTCGTACTAGCAAAGCTTTAGCTGTACCAGTGGTATCTTCAATCTGGAGTTGGCGGTTAGCTGAGTCCAAAAAGGCACTAAAGTCTAAGCCAACTGCTTGCAGCATACGGATACTATCTTTGAGAAGTGCGCCTTTCGGTAGTGCAATGGTAATCATGGGAATTGGGAATTGGGAACATGAGCGATCGCATTTTCCCAGAAATCGCTACCCAAATTCCCAACATCCCCTCAAAACCCAACCAATAGGCAATCCTTGTTGCTGATACCCTTATTTTGTGCTAGTATTATTTTATAATGGTAAAAGTGTGCGCTTATATATAAAAGTATTAAATACTAGGGAGCAAGATGTTCGCACATGGGACTGGCAGGATGCCAGTTCCACAATAATTGACTGGCAGGATGCCAGTTCCACAATAATTGACTGGCAGGATTATATTGATTCAATCTAAAATCAAAAATCTCATCTAATGGCTAAAAATTGGGCGTGAGAAACTGAATTGGTATAACAGGCAAGATGCCTGTTCCACAAGAAACTGAATTGAGAATGTAGCATAAAATTCCATAAATTTGTAGGGGCGGGTTTAGGGATAATCTGGGAACAGACAAGATAACCTCAATACAAAACCCGCCCTATCGATAACCTTGCAATTATCAGAATTATTTCCCAAACTGTATCTATAAATTGGGGAAACGGTGGCAGGGCGGGTTTTGATTGTAAGATTCGGGTCGAATGGGCAAAATTGTCCCTAAACCCGCCCCTACGATGGATCATTGGTACAAATTAGCTGCATTTTAGCTTTGCGATCGCTTACAGCACCAGGTACTAGATCCCCGACTTCTTCTTCGGCTTTGTCGAGTTAATCATCGTTTTCATTGAGAAGTCGGGGATCTTCCGGGTTTAGGGTCAGATGTTAACGCATTTGAGATAATCGACCTACAAAACCCGCCCTATCGATAACCTTGCAATTATCAGAATTATTTCCCAACCCGTATCTATCAATTGGGGAAACGGTGGCAGGGCGGGTTTTGATTGTAAGATTCGGGTCGAATGGGTGAAATTGTCCCTAAACCCGCCCCTACGATGGGTTCATTGGTATAAATTAGCTCATTTTAGCTTTGCGATCGCTTACAGCACCAGGTTCTAGATCCCCGACTTCTTCTTCGGCTTTGTCGAGTTAATGATCGGTCTAATCGAGAAGTCGGGGATCTTCAGGTGGGTTTTGTATAATTAGAGCAGTTGGAAGACTTGGGAAAACTCTACTGGACTTTTCAAGCCATGATTATTTGACACAATATCAAGAAGTAAGAATCAGACAATGACCAAAACTTTTAGAGCTATTTTGAAAGATAATTATCTTCAATGGCTTGATGAAGCACCAGAAATCACATCAAACAGCTTGGTTAAAGTTGATGTAACTTTATTAGAAGAACCCAAAATAACCGAAACTAAATCTGATGGGGCTAAAATGGCTGAAGCCTTAGCTAAATTATCAAACAATAATACTTTTGCAGGAGTTGATCCTCAAAAGTGGCAACGAGAAATTCGTCAAGACCGTTCCTTGCTTAATCGAGATTAATAAATGTTACTTGACAGTATAATTTAACTCTTATTACGAGAAATATTGATGATTTTAGCTGGATTACTGAGTTAAAGGTGATCAATCCTTTCGATAACGTAAATTTGTAGGGGCGGGTTTAGGGATAATCTGGGAACAGACAAGATAACCTCAAGACAAAACCCGCCCTATCGATAACCTTGCAATTACCAAAATTATTTCCCAAACCGTATCTATCAATTGGGGAAACTTTGGTAGGGCGGGTTTTGATTGTAAGATTCGGGTCGAATGGGCGAAATTGTCCCTAAACCCGCCCCTACGATGGGTTCATTTGTATAAATTAGCTCATTTTAGCTTTGCGATCGCTTATGGTATCAGATTTTAGATCCCCGACTTCTTCTTCGGCTTTGTCGAGTTAATCATCGTTTTCATTGAGAAGTCGGGGATCGATCTTCCGGGTTTAGGGTCAGATGTTAACGCATTTGAGATAATCGACCTACAAAACCCGCCCTATCGATAACCTTGCAATTATCAGAATTATTTCCCAAACCGTATCTATCAATTGGGGAAACTTCGGTAGGGCGGGTTTTGATTCCAAGATTCGGGTCGAATGGGCGAAATTGTCCCTAAACCCGCCCCTACGATGGGTTCATTGGTATAAATTAGCTCATTTTTGCTTTGCGATCGCTTACAGCACCAGGTTCTAGATCCCCGACTTCTTCTTGCGCTTTGTTGAATTAATTATCGGTTTAATCGAGAAGTCGGGGATCTTCGGGCAAATCTTGCTGCCAATAAACAATTCGCGATCGCTCGATAATGGGAAAAGTATGATACTGGGTAGAAAGTGCGATCGCTGATATCAATAGTAATGCGAGTGTTCGGTTTCGCTATCCCTCTACCCAACAAAGCAGTTTTAGCGAGATTGTCGATCACATTGGATTAACTGGCAAGATGTCAGTACCACATCAATAGTATGGCGAATGACCAATAAGGTGTATGAATGCAATTGTACTAGGAATTACTGTCCTCTCCCTAATTATTTGGCTCGGACTACTGGCTTTTAGGGGACAGTTTTGGCGGGCAAATCAGCGCTTGGAAGTTCCCACAAGTGAACTAGAATTATGGCCTAGGGTTTGTGCTGTAATTCCTGCTCGTAACGAAGCTCAATTGCTACCAATAACATTGCGATCGCTTTTTTCCCAAGACTATCCTGGTTCTTTATCAGTAATCCTGGTAGATGACCACAGTACTGATGGTACAGCTCAAGTGGCTCAACAGGTTGCCCAGGAAGCCCAACAACCCCAACAATTGCAAGTTATCTCTGCTCAAACATTACCTTCTGGTTGGACAGGAAAACTTTGGGCTCTGGAGCAAGGAATTCGTTATGCACAGCAGCAAACACCGCCACCAGACTATTTTTTGCTCACGGATGCGGATATTGAGCATGAGAGTAGCAATCTACGAGAGTTAATTACTAAAGGGGAAGCCCAGCAATTGGATTTGGTTTCTTTAATGGTACTGTTACGCTGTGAGAGCTTTTGGGAACAGTTCCTGATTCCTGCTTTTGTCTTTTTCTTTCAAAAACTCTATCCTTTCCCCTGGGTAAATACTCCTACTAACTCTACTGCTGCGGCTGCGGGAGGTTGTATCTTGATTCGCCGTGAAGCTTTAAGCCGTATTGGTGGACTTCAGGTAGTGCGTCAAGCTTTAATCGATGATTGTGCTTTAGCCCAAGCTGTCAAATCTAGCTCTCAATCCCATGGCATTTGGCTAGGATTAACTAAATTAACTCGCAGCTTGCGACCTTATCCTTCCCTCGCTAGTATCTGGGATATGGTTGCCCGCACTGCCTTTTACCAGCTCAACTATTCTCCCTTGTGGTTAATGGGAACAGTAGTAGGCATGACTTTGATTTACCTAATTCCTCCCATAGCTGTCATCTTCGGTACTTTAACTGGAAATTGGCTAATTGCGATCGCTGGTGTTTCTGGATGGTTACTGATGGCTGGGGCTTACTTACCAACTCTGCAATTATATCAATGTTCTCCCCTGTTAGCTTTTTGCTTACCTGCGATCGCTTTTCTCTATAATTTAATGACCCTAGACTCAGCGCTACGGCATTGGCAAGGGCGAGGTGGTAGTTGGAAAGGTCGAGTTTATTCGAGTTGAAATGTTCATTAATCTATGGTTAGGACATTCCTAAAGCCTCTAAACCCAGTTACTACCTACTGTTGCCTAGAGCGTCGATTCAGTAATCATAAAATCGAGCGTGCAGAGGAGCAGAGGAGCGTTTTATGATGGATATAGGCTAG